>JBGUEF010000004.1:0-31010 GCA_041821485.1 Deltaproteobacteria bacterium | reverse complement strand
GGCCCGCGAAACACGATCGGCACCTGAATCTCGCCAGCGCTCATCTGGTGAACCTTGGCGGCGTTGCTGATGATCTGATCGAAGGCGACGAACGAGAAGTTCCAGGTCATGAATTCGATGATCGGCCGAAGGCCAACCATCGCAGCGCCGATGCCGACGCCCGCAAAGCCCGCCTCCGCAATCGGCGTGTCGATCACGCGCCGCTCTCCGTACTTGTCGAGCAGGCCCTCGGACACCTTGTAAGCGCCCTGGTAGTGCCCGACTTCTTCGCCCATCAGGAATACGCGATCATCGCGCTCCATTTCTTCGAACATCGCTTCGCGGAGCGCCTCTCTGTAGCGGAGCTCCCTCACGAATCGCCTTCCGGGGCAAGCACGGTGCTCATCATCACTTCCTCGAGGGCCGGTGCCGACTCCTCGGCGAACCGCACCGCCGCGTCGATCTCTTCGTCGACTTCGAGATCGATGTCGTCGAGCGTGTTCTCATCGGCGCCCAGCCCCAGGAGCCGCTCGCGCACCACCGCGATGGGATCCTGCTGCTTGCGCTGCTCGAGCTCGGTCTGGGTCCGGTACTTCGCCGGGTCGCTCATCGAGTGGCCACGAAACCGATAAGTCAGAATCTCTATGAAGGTTGGGCCACCGCCTGAGCGGGCGCGGTCGACCGCTGCGGCGATGCGCTCCTGGACGACCTCGACATCGTGGCCGTCGAAACGATCGCCGACCATGCCGTAGCCCTTCGCCTTGATCGACAGGTCTTTGATCGGACTCGTTCGCTCGAGCGGAGTGCCCATCGCGTACTGATTGTTTTCACAAACGAAGACGACGGGGAGCTTCCACAAGCCCGCGAGGCTCATCGCCTCGTGGAAGCCACCGATGTTGGTCGAGCCGTCGCCAAAGAAGCAGACGGTGACACTATCTTCGCCTAGGTACTTCGACTTGAATGCCGTCCCCGCCGCCAAGGCCAGATGTCCGCCGACGATTCCCCAGCCCCCGAGGAAGCCCCGCTCGACATCGAAGAAGTGCATCGAGCCGCCCAGGCCCCGTGAACAGCCGGTATCCTTGCCGAAGAGCTCTGCCATCGCGCTCTTGGCGGACATCCCGCGAGCGAGCGCGGTGCCGTGATCGCGATAGGTCTGGAAGATGTAGTCGCGATCTTCGAGGACTTCGGCAGCGGCAACCGCGATGGCTTCTTGTCCTATGTATAGATGAAGGAATCCACCGATCTTACCCTTGGCGTAATTGCGCGCCGACTCTTCTTCGAATCGGCGAATCATCATCATCGTTCGATACTGCCGAAGCAGATTATCCTTGTTCGGCAACCAAACCCCCACTCAAGACCTTAGTGTAACCTCGGGAACCCGTTACTCAGAAGAACTTGTCGATGGCTTACACGGTCTGAAGCTTCACCAGGTGACTGATTAATGAATCGCCTGCCGGGGAAGTCACCATTGAGGCAATGGATGCCTACAAGGCAGCGCAAAAGCCCACTCGATTGGCATATCGTGCCTGAAATGCCTACGATTTGATTGTGCGGATTCACACCTTGAGGGGGGCACAGCTCGAGGAATCCGTGCTCGGGGCGTCGAGCTCCCGGGCACGGCCGGTCATGCGTGTGCTCGAAGAGGGACTCGAGGCAGCGACACTCGCGGTCCGCTCGACCGCGGGCGCAATCTTCATTGGGCAGAGCGTGGACTCTCTTCGCTGCGTCGCAGCATGTGGTCCGGGTGCGAAGTTTCTCCTCGAGCGCGGGGTTCCACTTCACCCAGAGCTGGCCAAGCGCGCGCTCGGCCGGACATCGCCTTTTGTCGCTTCGGCGCTCACGTCCGATCCACAGTTCTCCACTCGCTCATCACACGAAACACAACTGGCGTTGTTGGCGCCGTTGCACGACGGGATCCGGCCGGTCGGGCTTCTGCAGTTGGTCAACCCGAAGTCGCCGGCTCGATTCACAGCGCGTGACGCGCGCGTCGTCGCCGGGCTGGCACGCTATATCACGACATCGTGGATCCAAACCTCTTCGCTTCGACGACAAGAAGGCCTCGCCGCGCACGATCCACTGACGGGGCTCCGGAACGTGCGAGAGCTCAACAGCTTGCTGACGAAGGCGGTGTCTTCAGCAAGACGAGGCGAGCGCGACATGGCACTCATGTTCGTGGATGTCGATCATCTGAAGCGCGTGAACAGCAAGCTCGGTCACGCAGCGGGGAGCGAAGCGCTAAAGCGCACCGGCAAGGCGCTTCACGAAGCTGCGGCCGGCGTCGGCGACGTCTTCCGTTTCGGAGGCGACGAGTTTGTCGTCGTCCAGAAACGCGCCTCGAAGGAAAGCGCCCGCGCACTAGCGGACCATTTGCGAAGCCACGTCGCCGCAAGCACGGCCGGCCCAATGCGACCCGCAGGGACGCTCCCGAAGATCACCGTCTCCGTGGGCGTCGCCACCCTCAAGGGCCTGCGACACCTCAACGGCCAGCCCCCGAGCGACATCAAAGCACGCCTGATGACCACCGCCGACCGCGCCCTTTTCCGTGCAAAAGCAGCAGGCCGCAACCGAGTAGTCCTAGCCACCAGCCGAGACGACCGCCTCTAGGCACGCGAAAAGGGGTCAGACCCCTTACAACTGGCAACCGGTCGTTAGGCGACGGCCGTCAGGTACTGCTCGGTGTTCGACCGCACGCGGGCTTTGACCTCGACGGGGTCTTCTTCCACGAAGATTTCGTCGGGCGTGACTTTGAAGAGGGGCTGACCCTTGGAAACGATGGTGCCGTCCGTGGCGACGAGGATCTTGTCCACTGTTCCGGCGAACGGCGCGTACACCTTGTTGAACATCTTCATGACTTCGACGATGTAGAGCGGATCGCCGATCTCGAAGTGCTGGCCCTCTTCGATGAAGCAGGGCATGCCAGGCGCTTCCTGCGCGTAGTACATGCCGCCACTCACGGAGACGATCTCGTCGGCCTTGTTCACCGGAGGTGGCACGAGCACCTTCTTCATCTTTGCCTGATGGTCGCGATCAAAGAGCCGCTCCGGAATGCTGATCGTCAGATCGTCGTTCACGCAAAGATCGAAGAAGCCGACCTTGTCCGCGATCGACGGCAGCAGGCTGTAGAGCTCGGTCCCGAGCTGAAAGCCAAGATGCGCTTCACGCACCGCTTGCCAGTTTTTCGCGTCGAAGCCCTTCGCAGGCTTCTCACGCTTTAGAAGCGCATCGATCTCGGGCCAGGACAGGTCACCCACACGCTCCTGCACGGCGGCGTAGAACGCCGCACCATCACGTAGGACGGTCTGATCTTGCTCCCAGATTCGGTGCGCGGCCGGGAGGTCCACGCCAGCGTCCATGTGGAGCAACTCGTACGTCTCCGCGATCACCAGGAGCGGGTTGCGCAGCCAGGTGACGCGGCGGTCCTTCACCTCGAAATGATTCCTGTTCGAGCTGAGCCAGGCGGAAAGCAGGTGCGGCTGCCTCAGCACGCGACCGAGCGGTCGGCCGAGCAGAGTCCTTTTCAACACCGAAATGTCGTTGGTCGCTCGAGCAGCGGCTGGATCTCCCGAAACAGCCTTCAAGTACTGTCCACAGAGACGATCGTACGCGTAGTCGGGGTCGATCTCATTGGCCTCTCGCCGGAGCTCTCCGACGAGCGTCAGGTAGGGAACCACGAATCGCGTCGTAGGCTTGGCATCGACACCGTTCGCTAGGAACCAATGCACGAGCCCGTAGTGGAACTGTAGGTTGGTTTGAAGGTCGGATCCTCGAAGGACCGTGCGCCGCAGCACCTCACGCAAGTGGTCGTAGCTCTGACGGCGATCGTCCCCAGTCGTGACCAGGAGCGCGATGTTGCTGTCATACGCGCCGGCCAGCTTGTAGCGCATGAACAGATTGGTATCGGGGTTCTTGAAACAGATCCCCTGGTCGTCGCGAACCTCGCCTTCGATCGGGTCGGACCAGGACATGATCTCGCCGCCTGCGTGCGGAGAAAGCGACTGGTCCGTCGCATTGAGGCGCGCTTCCACTGCAGCGGCGTCGCGCTGAACGCGCTCGGGCCGGGGAAGCCTGGCCTTGTGTTTGGCCAGCAAAGCCATCGCTTCGACGATCGAGTACACGTCAAAGGAGTCGTCGGCGTCGTCGGGATTGCGAAAGCGGAGCGCGTAGCAAAGCTCGGAGACACGATGCTCGACCTGAATGCGCGTGTTGACTTCCATGAAGTAGTGACGCGGCCCGTCGACGATGCACTCGAACGTCGAGGCGGAGTCGAGTTTGACCGCTTCACCAAAGCGCTCGGCTTCTTCCTCCATGCGACGGAGAATCTGGAGATCCTGCTCGATCGCAGCGGCGCCGGTTTCGTTGCCCGCGGCACGCTCGCGCTCGACCGCAGCGCCGAGCGTCTCTTGTGTGATCGAGACCTCGAGCAGCTTCTGCTCGTGCATTTGAAGCGAGCAATCGCGCCCGCCAAGTGACACCGTCCACTCGCCATTGCCGAGGAGCTGAATCTCGTTGTGACGGGTGGTCTCGATGTTGAGCTCGACGAGGATGTTCTTGTTGTCGCCGACCCCGAGCGCCTTCACCTCGCTGAGAATCTCACGCACCATGGGTGGCGCCTGGTCGGCACTGTCCACGATGCGCTGCCCCTTGCCGCCGCCACCGCCAATCGCCTTCAGGCGGATGCGACTGCCCTCGTACTCGTCGACGATGCTGGCCACTTCGATTTGGATCTGCTCTGCAAGCTCATCGACGGTGTAGAGGTCGATGCCGGCGTCATAGGAGGCCCCAAGCACCGCATCTGCCACCGTCTCGAGCCCGAGGCCGTCGTCGCCGAGCTTGGCTACTTCGAGGCCGTGCTTCTTCGCGAGCTTTCTCAGTGCCTTGCGGTCTGGGAACTTTCGTAGAAGAAGCCGGGCCGTAGCGTTGTTGATGCCCGGCGTGACACTGACGTCGACTTGCTCTGCGGTGCGTTTCGCCTCGTCCTTGAAGCCGGCCGCTTGAACCGTGTGTGAGCAGGGGCCGATGAAACGGAGGCCGGCTTCTTCGATCGATCGGACGAACTCTTCGTCCTCCGCCATGAAGCCGTAGCCAGCAAAGACGTAATCGTAGCCATTGTCCTTGGCGATGCTGATGATCTGCGCGATGCGTTCGGTTCGTTCTTCCTTGCTCGCGCCGGTGTAGTCGGAGACCGCGTGAACACGCGACGGGTCCAATCGCCGAAGCTCTGGCGCCAGCGCGCGCGGGTACACGATGGAGTCCTTCTCGGAAAGAAGGATTCCTACCTTGGCCATCCCCATCTCATCGAAGATGTCGAGCGCCTCTCGCCGAATCGGCCCGCGGCAGACGATGAGGACGGTCATGTCCTCGCAGCCGAACGAGCGCACCCAGTCGGACTCGGATTGTCCGAGGCGGCGATCCCGGTGAATGAGCGGGTTGTGCATATAACTGCTGGAAGCCATCAGTGGAACTCACGCTGAACCGCCTGCAACGGTTCTGGGGTGTAATGGGACAGGTAGAAGTTGAGGTTCTTCGCGAGCGCGGCCCTCACGTCGGTCGGCATGACGATCTCGGAGATCGAGCCCAGGCTCAGTGCCTCCTTGGGGTTCATGAGCTCTTTCTCGTACCGAACGCCAAATGCCGCGTCCTGCTCCTTGATCCAGGCGGCCGCGTCGGCCTCGGCATCCGCTTTGGATGCGCCGGCATCGAGCGCTTCCTGTAACCGCACCTGCGCGCGGTGGCGCATGTCTCGCATCTCTTTCTTGTAGACGAACTCCTTGCCGGCCGGGCCCATGACGGCGACTCGCGTCGTCGGGAGCGCCATGACGTGATCGGCGCCCACTGCGTAGCAGTTGAATGCCGCATAGGCGCCGCCGAACGCGTTGCGGATGATGAGCAACAGGCGCGGCGTACGAAGATCGATGATCGAATCGAGCATCGCCCTACCCGCCTGCACGATGCCGCGGCTCTCCTGGTCACGCCCCGGCAGGAACCCGGTCGTGTCCTCCATGAAGATCACGGGAATGTTGTAGAGGTTGCAGAAGCGAATGAACCGCGAGTTCTTGAACGCCGCGTCGACGTCGATTTGCCCAGACGCCACCGCGCTGTTGTTGCACACGAAGCCGACGACATGCCCGCCAAGCCTGCCGAACGCGGTGACCGTGTTGCGCGCGCGCTGCGGCTGAAGCTCGAAGTAGTCGCCATGGTCGCAGATCTGCTGAAGGATGATGCTCACGTCGATCGGCGTGTTGAACCCGGTCGGCGAATTGAATGCCTTCCGAAGGAGCGTGGAAATCTCGCCAGTCGGACGATTGATCGGGTCTGAAGTCTCCTGGTATGGAGCGAATTCACGATTGTTTCCAGGAAGATAGCTCAGCAAGCGCCGCGCGGTGCGCAGGGCGCCAACCTCATCACGGACAGTGAGATCGACGACCCCGCTTGCCCCATGCACGCCCGGGCCACCGAGCTCGTCTGCGGTCACATCCTCGCCCAGCACCGACTTCACGACGCCCGGACCGGTTAGGCCGAAAAAGGTGTTGGAGGGCTGGATCATGAAGCTGCCCTGCCTCGGCAAGTACGAGCCGCCTCCGGCGTTGTAGCCGAACATGCACATGATGCTCGGCACGACCCCGCTGATCTTGCGCAGTGCGGTGAATACCTCAGCGTAGCCGTCGAGGCCGCCAATGCCTGCCGGCACGAATGCCCCAGCGCTGTCGTTCATCCCGACCAGCGGCATCCCCTGCCTACCGGCCAGGCGCATGAGGTTGGCCAGCTTGGTGCCGTTAGTCGCGTCCATCGAGCCCGCGCGAACCGTGAAGTCGTGGCCGTAGAGAGCGACGTCGCGCCCCCCGATCTTGACGATCCCCGTGACGAGCGAAGCGCCGTCGAGATTTGGGCCCCAGTTCTGGAACAGAATCGTCGGCTCCGTGCCTCGGTCGTGGAGCACGTCGATGCGCTCCCAAACCGTCATGCGACGCTTGGCGTGCTGCTTTCCGATCTGCACGGGGCCTGCGGCGGTGCGCGGGCGTTCGCGCAGCAGCTCGCCTTCTCGAACGGCAACGTCGTAGGGTCCACCGCCCTGCACGTCCTGGCCGGAGGAGCGGTTGTCGCCATCCAATTCGAATGGATTGCGAAGGCTTGGCGTCACGGTATCTTTGTCGGGCATAACTACATTTGCCTACATCGCGAGGCGCTCGAACCATCGTCTTCGCAGCGCAGGGCCTTTTACGGGTTTTGGGCCCCAAATGCCAGCGAACAACCGACAGCAGCCGAGATGCCGATGGCGCAAGGCTAGAAATCCACGAAAATGCACGGCTTCATGTCCATCACAGAAGAAAGTCGGCGTGCGCTAGAGGTTGCAGAGCGCGTGGCGCTGCAAGCCGGTGAGCTCGTGATGAAAGGCTGGCGCTCGGTCGGGGAGATTTTTCGCAAGGGGCGATTCGATCTGTTGACCGAATACGACCTCGCGAGCGAGCAGCTGATCCGCGAGCATCTTTCCCGAGAGTTCCCCGCGCACCGGATCGTCGGCGAAGAGAACGCGGAGAGCGGAGAGGGCGAGCTGGTCTGGTACGTCGACCCGATCGACGGGACGACCAACTTCGCCCACGGGCACTTTTTCTTTGCAGTGTCGATCGGGCTGTATCTCGGATCCCAGGGGCTCGCCGGTGTAGTCCATGCACCGGCGCTCGGCGTCACCTGGAAGGCTTCAAAGGGCGCGGGCGCGTTTCGCAATGGGACACCGTGCTCGGTTTCGACGCGCAACCAACTGGACGAGGCGGTCTGCGCCACAGGATTTCCCTACGACCGCTGGTCGAATCCAGACAACAACCACGCGGAGCTCGCGCTGTTTCTACAGCGAGCGAGAGGCATTCGGCGCTGCGGCGCCGCCTCGGTCGACCTCTGCCTAGTCGCGGACGGCACCTACGACATCTATTGGGAGCAAGGGCTGAACGCCTGGGACATGTGTGCGGGAGCACTCCTCGTCCAGGAGGCTGGTGGCCGGCTCTCGACCTACGAGGGTGCCGCGGCAGACCCACGCACTGGAAAGCTAATCGCATCCAATGGGGTGCTGCACGAAGCCGCGGTTCGCACGATTCGTGAGGCACGCAACAAACTTCTGCCAGACAAGCCGTGAATCGCGTGCCCCCGGCCGATAGACTGGGTTTATGGGGGTGATGCGGGAGGAAGAGCAGCACGGGACGCCGGGGTCCGCCCCGTCCGTGGAGACGCTCGCCGCCCGCATGTCGCTGAGCGCAAGCGAACGCTGGGCCATGGTGAACACGATCACCGGGCCGCACCTCGTGACGATGATGGTTTGTGCCGGCATCGCCTACCTCGGGCTGTCCGCGGGTCAGTGGTCCACAGAGTTCAACCAAACCGACCTCACGTTGATGACGATGTACGGACTCACCGGGGCGGCCATGCTCGCATTCGGTTGGCGGGCACATTCGCAACCGCCGCCGCTCATGTGGTCCGTTCACATCGCTGGGACGGCCTTCCTCGTGGTTACAGCGACCGTCACGCTCGGCTACGCCCTGAGCGGCGAACCTTCCGACTTCTATCTCTATCTCCTGGTTCAGTTTGCAGCGGGCGCACTGATTCACAGTCGAAGGTGGGTGATCGCGATCATGATCCTCGGAGACCTCGGCTGGGGAACCACCTCACTTTGGGTCGAAGGAGTCAACTGGGTGCAGAGCGGCGGATACCTGATCGGTTTCTCCGCAGTCACGATTGGCATCAGTTACTCCCGCGGCCGCACCCTCATTCGCATGGAGGAGCTCCGGCTCGCCGCCGAACGCGCATCGCAGGCCAAGACCGAGTTCCTGGCCAACATGAGTCATGAGGTACGGACACCGATGAACGGGGTCCTCGGCCTGAGCGCCCTGCTGCTCGACACCGAGCTCGACGGCAAGCAGGAGAAGATGATCACGGCGATTCGCGAATCGGCAGATGCCTTGATCGGCATCGTCGACGAGATCCTCGACTTCTCTCAGCTCCAGAAGGGCCAGGTAGAGCTCGAGCACTCATCTTTCGACATGAGCGTCCTCATCGACGGCGTGACAGCCCTCATGCAGCCACGCGCGGCGGCCAAGGCGCTCCGTCTCGAATCCGAGATGAGGGGCTTCACGAGCCGACGCTTCATCGGAGACAGCGGCCGCATCCGGCAGGTGCTCCTCAACTTCGTCAACAACGCGATCAAGTTCACCGAGTCGGGATTCGTGCTCGTCAGCGCTGAGGCCGTCGAGTCCTCGGACAAGACTCGGGTGCGCCTTTCGGTGCGGGACACGGGCGTAGGCATCCCGGACGAGTCTCTTCTCAGGATCTTTACCCGTTACCACCAGAGCGACGGGGGCTCCCGTCGGAGCTCGGCCGGCAACGGGCTGGGGCTCGCGATCGCCAAGCAGCTCGTCGACCTGATGGGGGGAGAGATCGGGGTGAAGAGCGAGGTCAACCAGGGAACGAATTTCTGGATGGAAATCGACCTCGAGCCTGGACCCGAAGACACGCTTCGCGTGGCTGACCCCACAGGCACGGGCGACCTCTTGATCCGTGAGGGCGTGCGCGTGTTGGTCGCTGAGGACAACCCGACCAGCCGCATGGTGACCGAAGCCTTGCTGAAGAAGCTCTCATGCGAGGTGGACATCGCAGTCGACGGTCGAGAAGCCCTGCAGAAGGCGAGGAGCGGCGACTACGACATCGTCTTCATGGATTGCTACATGCCGCTGATGGACGGCTTCCAAGCGACTCAACGAATTCGACGCTCGCCGGGGACCGAGGAGCTTCCCGTGATCGCCCTGACCGCCAGCGTGACCGAAGGAGACCGAACGCGCTGTCTCGAAGCGGGGATGAACGGCACGGTTGGTAAACCCATTCGGCTCTCGATGCTCGCCAAGGCACTCGAACGATGGGTTCCGGTCTCTTCGCGCCGCTCGATGAGACCGGTGTCCACGCTTCCACCACCCGCGACGCTCGACCTCCACATGGTTCGCCAACTGGTCTCGCTCGACGATGAAGACGACGATTTCATCCGAGATGTCATGGTGAGCTACGTCGAGCAGCTCAGAGATTCCGCAAAGAAGCTTGGCAAAGCGTTGGACGCAGGAGACATGGACACGGTACGACTGACCGCCCACTCGATCAAAGGCGCGAGCAAGCAGATCGGCGCAGCGCGGGTCGGCGACCTGCTCGACGCTATCGAGCGCGAATCAGGCGTCGAGGCGGCAAGGCAGCTTCTCACACAGGTCGACGAAGAAATCCCCCGCGTAGCAGAAGCAGTCCAATCCCTACTCCGCCGCTCCCGTCGCACCGCCTAAGTGTGCGGATCTTTTCGCTTGCACACTAGGTGCTTAGATCGGCAACTAGATGTCTAGGTTGCTGACGTTTAGGGCGTTGCTCTCGATGAATGCGCGGCGGGGTTCGACCTGGTCGCCCATCAGCACGCTGAACAACTCTTCCGCTTCGACTGCGTCGTCGATGCGCACCTGGAGAAGCGTCCGCATGTCGGGATCCATCGTGGTCTCCCAGAGCTCATCTGGGTTCATCTCGCCAAGGCCTTTGTAGCGCTGAATGCCGAGACCCTTTCGGGCGCGTGCGTCCATGGTCGTCCAAAGCTCCTCGAGATCGGGAACTTCGATCGCCTCCCGAGTGGGCTCTCCAGCCTTGTCGAGCACGGTCAATACGAAAGGCGGCTCACCGAGGGCTCGAATGCCCCGGTAGATCTGGCGAAGCTCAGAGACGTTTCCGGCCGAAAGCAAATCGAAGTCGAGGGTCGTGACGCGCTTTGTGGCTCCGTCTTGCGTCTCGACGATGACTCGCTGCCGGTCGTGCTCTTCGTCTTGCTCGATGGTCGCCTCGAGCTCGCCTTGACGTTTCGAGTGGACGAACTTCTCGAGCGCCTCGATCCCAGCCTCGACCTTCTTTCGATCGGCCAGGTCCTCGACCTCGAGGTCGGTTGCAGTGACGAGAGCCTCGACGACGAGTGGGTCCACCCGATGTCCGATGTTCTCGAGAAGCAGGCGGAAACGAGCGACGTCTTTGACGAGATTGCGCAAGGGCTCCCCGACGAGCTGGATGCTGCCCTTTTTCATGCTGAGCCGGACGTTGTCGGTGCCGAGCTCGATCAAGTACCTGTTCAACGCGTCGTCATCTTGTAGGTACCGGAGCTTCTTGCCCTTCTTCACTTTGTAGAGCGGCGGCTGCGCGATGTAGAGATAGCCCTTGTCGATCATCTGCGGCATCTGACGATAGAAGAACGTCAGGAGCAGCGTGCGGATGTGCGAACCGTCTACGTCCGCATCGGTCATGATGATGACGTGATGATAGCGCAGCTTCTCGATGTCGAAGTTCTCTCCGCCCTCGACGCCGCAGCCCAGTGCGGTAATCAGCGTGCCGATCTCAGCGCTCGAAATCATCCTTTCAAAACGCGCGCGCTCGACGTTGAGAATTTTTCCGCGCAACGGAAGGATCGCTTGGAACCGTCGGTCGCGTCCCTGTTTGGCGCTTCCACCCGCCGAATCACCCTCGACGATGTAAATCTCGCTCTCGCTCGCGTCCTTGCTTTGGCAGTCTGCAAGCTTGCCGGGAAGGGTGCTCGCGTCGAGGACGCCCTTGCGCTGCACCATCTCGCGCGCACGCCGCGCCGCTTCGCGAGCGCGAGCGGCTAGTACCGTCTTTTCGACGATGCGCTTGCCGGCCTTCGGTTCCTCTTCGAGATATTGGTTGAGCGTCTCGTTGAGAACGCTTTCGACGATGCCTTTTACTTCGCTCGACACCAGCTTGTCTTTGGTCTGCGAAGAAAAGGCGGGATCCGGGTGCTTCACCGAAATGATGGCGGTCAGCCCCTCACGCACGTCCTCGCCGCTGAGCGGGTTTTTGAGGTCCTTCAGGAGCTTCTCGCGCGAACCGTACTGGTTGATCACTCGCGTCAACGCGGTCCGGAGGCCCGTCATGTGAGTGCCCCCGTCACGATTGAACACGTTGTTGGTGTAGGGAAAAATCGACTCGTTGTAGGAGTCGCTCCACTGCATCGCGATTTCGATGTCCACGCCGTCCTTCACGGCGTGAAGGTAGATGACCCCATCGTGGAGCGGCGTCTTCTTCTTGTTGAGTGATTCGACGAACTCTCGAATGCCACCCTCGAATTTGTGGGTGACCTTCTTGCCGTCACCCCGCTCGTCCTCGAGTGAAACTTCGAGGCCTGCGTTGAGGAACGAGATCTCGCGCAGGCGGTTGTTCAGCACCTCGAAGCTGAAATCCGTCATGGTGAAGATTTCAGGGTCGGGCTTGAACGTGACTTTGGTGCCCGTCCTGCTGCTCGTGCCGATCGCCTTCAGCGGTGCCTTGGGCACTCCACGTCCGTACTCTTGGAACCAGAGCTTGCCCTCGCGGCGGATCTCCAACTTCAGCCATTCGCTCACTGCGTTGACCGCGCTGACGCCGACGCCGTGCAAGCCAGCCGAGACCGCGTAGCTGTCGCTGTTGAACTTCCCGCCCGCGTGAAGCTGAGTCATCACGACCTCGGCCGCACTCACACCCATGTCGTGCATGCCGACTGGGATGCCTCGCCCATTGTCGATGACAGTGACCGAACCCGCCGAGTTAACGATGACTTGAACGATGTCGCAGTGGCCCGCTAGGTGCTCGTCGACAGCGTTGTCGACGGCCTCCCAAACCAGGTGGTGTAGGCCAGATCCATCGTGCGGATCGCCGATGTACATACCCGGCCGCTTCCGCACCGCCTCGAGCCCTTCGAGCACCTGAATTGCGCTTTGATCGTAGCCAGGTGCGGCCGGACTCGGTTCGGCGATTGGGGCGTCAGCCATGGGTGAGTTTCTAGCCTTGAAGGGGGGTAGACGCAAGGCCTGATGCAAGCGCTAACCCGTTGATCTGACAAAAGAATTTCTGGCTCACGGAAGCTCAGTCGCCGAGGACTCGCCGGCGGGTCAATCGGACCGCGAGAAGGGTGCATGGAACGAGGAAAAGAACCGTCGATCCGAGCAGCCCCAGGAGGTGCGGGCCGGGGTTTCCGAGCACCAAGAGCCCGCGCGCGGACTCTGCGAGTTGGTACACCGGATTGAGTTGCATGAGCGCCCACAGGGCCGTGCTCTCGGGCTCGATGGGGAAGAACGTGTTGCTGACCAGGCTCAACGGCCAGCCGATCAGGAACACCGGATAGTTCATGTGATCGATCGCCGGAACGATCGCTGTGAAGATCAACGCGAACGAAGCGAACGCGCAGCCGGCGATGAATCCAAGGAAGGGCATGAGCAACAGGAATTGAACCTTCACATCGACGACACCGAGCAGATCGAACACCGCAATGACCGAGGACACGATCGAGATGTTTACCATTCCGCGTACCGCGCCCCACAGGATCTCGCCCCAGACGACACTCGGAAGCTCGACCTGAGTCGCAAGGATGCCGTCCCAAGTTTTCTGGTAGAACATTCGAACGTACGCCGAATAGAGCGCTTCGTAGTACGGCGTGCCGAAGCCGGTATAGGCGATCAAGCCAGCCGCCACGTAGGTCGCGTAGTTGATGTCGACCCCGCGGTAACTCAGGTCTTCGATGTACCCGCCGAAGCCGATGCCAAACGCGACGAAGAAAATGACTGGTTCCATCGCGGGCGGGATCAGCGCAGTGCGCCAATTCCGCAGAAAAACCAAGGCATTCCTACGAAATACGGCCCACGAACGCCAATCGGCCACCGCGGTGAGGCTCCCGAGCCCGCTCACTCGAACCTCCCATTCCGCCGTGCCAGCGCGATGAAAAGATCGTCGAGATTGGGTGGGCGAACCTGCCAAGTCGCGTCGGTGAAGCGGGTGGTGAGCTCGGCGAGATCCTCTTTGCTCACCGGAACTCGAAGCTCCCCAAGGACTGTCGCCACCTGCTCTGCACCCCGGGCTTGCAACCACGCGGCGATCTCTTCTCGCGCCGGCTCACCGCGGGGGACGATGATGACGTGGTCACCGAGCACGGTATCGATGACGTGATGGGGTTCACCATGCGCGACGCTTCGTCCTTCGTGAATGACGAGAAGCTCATCGCTCAATCGCTCGGCCTCATCCATGTAGTGCGTCGTCAGCACGACCGCCAAACCCTCGGCGCGCATGCTGTCGATCAGCTCCCAGACATCGAGGCGCGCACTCGGATCGAGGCCCGTCGTGGGCTCGTCGAGAAACAGCACGCTCGGCCGGTGCACGATCGACCGCGCGATCAGCAGTCGCCGGACATAGCCGCCCGAGAGCACATGCGGCGAGGCATCTGCGTAGCCGGTGAGGTCGAACCGATCGAGGAGCTCGGCGACGCGGCCCTCGAGGTCCTCGACTCTCGGCCGGAAGTAACTGGCGTAAATCAGCAGGTTCTGCGCAACCGTGAAGTCGTAGTCGAGTGAATCTTCCTGCGTGCACACGCCGATCGACCGCTTGGCTTCGGCACGATTCTCCGAGAAACGCTGCCCCGCGAAGTAGATCGACCCGTCGTCCGGCGGAACGAACCCGTACAGCATCCGTAAGGTGGTCGTCTTGCCTGCCCCATTGGGGCCGAGAAGCCCCAGCACCGTGCCTGGTTGGCACGAGAGGTCGAGATGATCGACGACGACCCGATCGCCATAACTCTTGGTCAGGCCTCGTGCTTCAAGAATTGCGCTCGTCATCGTGAAACCACCCGGGAAGGTGACGGAACATGCGCGGGCATCCTAGAATGGCAATGCGATCGTGCACGTTTCGAAACCGTGGCGATCCGGAGCAACGATGGCCCAGCCACCTACCGACACCGATGGGAAACCTGTGAACAGCGTGGGACGCGTCTTGGATAGCCGCTGGATGATGGCGTTCTCGGTGTTGGCAGTGCTGGTGGCGATCGCCTGGGCGCTCATCGAACGCGACCCCAGCGCACCACCGGCAGGAACGCCGGCGGAAGATGTCGCGACGATGGCGACGGTCGAGCTACTCGGCGTGCCCCCTGGGGCCGAGGTCTCGCTCGACGGTACGAGAATCGAGAACACCTTGTTCGGCGTTGCGCCAGGTACGCGGCACGCGCTCGCGGTCACCGACGGGAGGGGCCGGAGTTGGCGTCAGGTCTTCCTGGCCGAAGGGTCGCTGTCACTCGTCGTGGAGCTCCGCACCCAGTTCGTCGAGGTCGAGGTCTCGCCTAACGATGTGAAAGCGGAAGAGGACTGACCTCGTAGCCGCGAAGCTTCGCGGACACGGTCACGGCGCGATCGCTCACGTTCGAGTGCATCGTCGAGGCCAGCCACACGGGACCGATGCCCGGGCAGTACACGGTGCGCACCTCGAGCTCGAGCTTCCCGCCGGTCTCTAAGACTTCCACGCATCCGTCGAAGCTGCCGGCGGGTGTCTCGACACTCGTGTCGGTCGAAATCAACCGCGCGGTTCGTTCTCCCCGCCCGGGCCAGGTCGCACCCTCCACGAGCGGCGCACGGAGCAGCCACTCGTCCCCCGGCGGCACACGAATGCCCTCCGCAAGAACTTCGTAGCGCACGACCGCGCGCCCGGTGTGTACCTCCGCAATCCGCCCGTCAAACGCCTCGACTCGAGTGATCGCTAGCGTCGTTGAGGCCTCACCGGTGTCGACGTCGTAGGACCAGGCGTTGCCCGTATCCAGTGGATACAGCTCCGTTGGCTCCAACGGGGTACGCGTCGAAAGCGGAGGACTTTGGCCTGCACAGGCCGCCGCAAAGCAAAGCGCCGTAGCGGTGGCACGGAGACAGAAGGTCATACGGGGTGAGCGTAGCAGCTCCAATGTAGGCAGTGAGCGCATATTCGCGATGAGCGAACCTGCTGTTAGGATGCAGGGGTGACCGCGAAGAAGACGATCCTCGTCCTCGATGACGATCCCTCGGTGCGACACATGCTGCAAGTCCTACTCGAACAGGATGGGCATGCCGTCATCGCCGCGGGCGATGTCCGTTCAGCGCTGGCGCAGTGCGTGGTGCAGCTTCCGGACTTGATGATCGTCGACCTCATGCTCCCCGTCGAAGACGGCGAGATGTTTCTGCGCGAGTTTCGCCGCCGGTGGAGACACGCTGAAGTGCCCGTCATCCTCCTGAGCGCCAGCACCGCGCGAAACGACATCGCGCGCCGCCTCGGCGTCGAAGCGACGCTCGCAAAGCCGTTCTTCGCTGAAGACCTGCGGGAGCTCGTCGCGGTGCTCACCCGAGATCCCGAAACGGTCGCCGCCGGCTGACGGCCGAATCGTCCTGTCTCGCCGCGCGTGGTATGAGCCGCGGCATGGATCAAGTGTATGCCGATGGGTTGTTCTCGGGCGAAGTGGTCTTAGTCACCGGAGGTGGGACGGGAATCGGTCTCGTCTCTGCAACCGAAATGGGCCTATTGGGAGCAAAGGTAGCGATCTGCGGAAGGCGCCCGGACCCACTGAAGAGCGCGGTGGCCGAGCTCGAATCCAAGGGCATCGAGGCGTTCGGCGCACCGTGCGACATCCGAGAACCGGAGGCGATCGCCGCGTACCTAGACGCGGTGCTCGAGCGTTTTGGGCGAATCGACGTGCTGATCAACAACGCCGGCGGGCAGTTCCCAACGACCGCTGAAGCGCTGTCTCCCAAAGGCTTCGCCGCGGTCGTTCGCAACAACCTCATCGGCACCTGGAGCATGACCCATGCGGTCGCGAACAAGGCCATGATCCCGCAGAAGCGAGGACGAATCGTCAACGTCATCGCTCAGATCATCCGCGGCTTCCCTGGCATGGTGCACACGGGCGCCGCACGCGCAGGCGTCGACAACATGACCAAGACGCTTGCGGTGGAATGGGCGCTCCATGGCATCCGGGTCAATGCGGTGGCGCCAGGTGTGATCGTCACCAGCGGCACGAAGCAGTATCCGCCGGAGCTCCTCGACACCGCCGAGAAGGCGAACCCGCTGCACCGCCTCGGTACCGCAGAGGAAGTGTCCCATTTGATCACGTACCTCGCGTCGCGCTATTCGGACTTCGTCGTGGGCCAAACGTTCTACATCGACGGAGGCGCCAGCCTCTGGGGCGACCAGTGGTTTCTCCCCGAAGACGTGCCGAAGTTCCCGCCCTACCCGGTCCCCGAGCGCGGCTAGGCAGCGGACTTCTTCTGGAAAACACTGATCAAGTAGGCACAGCCGACTCCGACGTAGTAGAGCAGGACGAGCGGGATCAGCATCATCACCATCGTGTAGACATCCTGCGGCGTGAGCAGCATGGAGATGAACGACGCGCACACGATCCACCAGCGCGAAAACTTCAAGAGCTGCTGCCAGGTTACGATCCCCGCGCCAGCAAGGAACGTCACGATGACCGGAACCTCGAAGACGATGCCGAACGCCAGCAGCATTCTCCGGAAGAACGGCATGTAATCCTTGACGAACATGGTCGCGACCAGGGTTTCGTCGCTGAAGCCGAGCAATACGGTAAATGCCTCGGGAAATACGAGCTTGTATCCAAAGACCGCCCCCCCGGCGAAACACACCGTCGACGCAATGATGAACGGAATGGCGAGCGCCTTCTCCTTTTTGTACAGCCCGGGCGCGATGAACATCCAGAGCTGCCAGAAGATCCACGGAGAAGCGAGGAGCACACCGGCGATGAGGGAGTTCTTCATGTACATCATGAAAGCGTCCGCTGGGCCTGAGAATCGCAGCACGGCGTGACCAGGCAAGCTCAGCTTCTCCCAAGCAGGCTGAAGCGGAGCGACCAAGAAGTCTTTGATCTCCGTCTTGAAGAACCAACCGATCGCAACGGCCGGGATCATGCCGACGATGGCCCGCAGCAAACGCGAACGGAGCTCGTTGAGATGCTGGAAGAAGGTCATCTCCTGATCTTCTTGGGGGACCGGTGGAAGCTGAGGCGGTTCCGGGATCTGGATCTGGTCAGACGTCATGGATGCTTTGCCCCGGTCGGCGCATCCGCTTCGGCCGCAGGCTCGTCGGCCGCGGGCTCTTCGACCGCGGGCGCTTCGACTGCTGGCACAGACTCATCGGTCGTCGGCACGGGCGAAGCGGCGCCTGCTGCTTTGGCGGCTTCGACGCTGGGCGGTGGAGCTGCCGGCTTGTCTTGGACGGGGACGGGCCGCGCCTTCGGCGGGCGGATCGGGGGAGCGCGAAACGGATCCCCTTCGCGCATGAGGTCGTCGAGCCCGATCGCGTCTTTGAACTCGCGGCTGGCGTTCCGGACCTGGCGAAGCCCCTTACCGACGGTCCGCATGAACGTGGGCAACCTGTCCGGCCCCACGGCCAGCAGGACGATCACCAGGAAGAAAGCTAGCTCTGTTGGGCCAATGCCGAACATGAGCCCCAAAGATGAATCGTTGCACCCCCGAAAGGCAACCAGAGGCGCCCGCTGGCGACCCCCAGGAACAACCGACCTGTATTGACGCGGGTCACGACCCGAAACGTATCTGACGGAGGCGTTCGACCGCCCGACTCATGGTGCGGACCCGCCTCTCGTACTCGCGAGTCAGCTCCTGAATGCGGTTGGCTGCGACGAGCGTCTGCTCCGAGCTCTCGGAGTGCTTCCGGTGAGATTGATGGAGCTGCAGAACCATGTCCGAAATGCTCTCGATGGCGCCGGTCATCTGGCGCCCGCCCTCGGCCTGCTCCTGACTGCTGCGCTCCATCTGCTGGGTGATCAACCGCATGTTGTCGGCGCTCTTCATGATCAGCTCCGAGCCGCGGGCCTGCTCGGCCGTGGCAGCTGCGATCTGCTGGACCGTCTCTGCGATGCGTCCGATCGCGTCGGTGACTTGCTTCGAGCCCTTGGCCTGCTCGACCGTTGCGCGGGCGATGCCACGCACCATCGCGGTCGACTGCCTGGACGACTCGAGGATCTTCTTCAGGGCGCTCTCGGCCTCCGCGCTCACCGTCACGCCACGGTCGACCGTGCTGGCGCCACGCTCGACCGCTTCGATCGCGTTCTTCGTCTCTTCCTGAATCGTTTTGATCAGCTCGGCGATCTCCTTGGTTGAAGCGCCTGCACGCTCGGCGAGGTCCTTGATCTCGTCCGCAACGACCGCGAAGCCCTTGCCGTGCTCGCCGGCCTGGGCAGCGATGATCGCCGCGTTCAGCGCGAGCAGATTGGTTTGCTCGGCCACGTCGTCGATGACGTTCAGAATGTCGCCGATCGCCTCGATACGGTCGCCCAGGTTGGAGATCGTGCTCACCGCTTGCAGCGAAGACGACTTGATTCGGTTGATTTCGTCGGTGATCTTGTGGATCGACTCCGCGCCCGTTTCCGCATCGGCGGCGACTTCTTCCGACAGGCGCGCCGTCTCGTTGGCATTCGATTGAACCTGGTCGATCGATACATCCATTTCGTTCATCGAAGACGAGGTCTCTTCGGCGGTCAGCGCGAGGCCGTCGACGTTTCGCGCAACCTCCTTGATGCTGTAGGTCATCTCCTCAATCGACGACGCCGTCTCGCGGACGCTCGATCCGAGGTTGCCCATGTTCTCGGCGACCTCATGATTCGTGGCCGTCATTTGCAGGATGCTGGAGGAGCTCTCCTCCGTGCTCGAGGAAAGGGTCTCGACGCGATCGCTGATCGCTTGCAACGAGATCGCCATCGATTTCAAGGCGCGGGCCGTCTCTTCGACCGCCACCATCTGCTCACCAAGGCCGCTCGAAAGCGCCTTCACGTTCTCGCCGATGACGTCCTCGACCTCTTCGATCTCGCTGTGGATCGCTCGAATCTGTGCGTCGACTTCCTCGACCTCAATCGACTCGGGTAGCCCCGAGGCGATGATCAACAGGCCGAGCACGCCAAGCACGGCAGCGACGACGCCAGCAATGGAAGCCCCCTGGGCACCCGCCAATGCACCCGACGCAACCCCGACGGGTCCCACGACGAACGCGAGTGCGAAGCACAAGAAACCTGGAACGAGATAGCGACTCTTGGCAATTGCCCGAAACATGATCCCCCCGAGTATCCTGCAATCGACGAAGATCAGGGTATCGAACCCGGAGCGTGACGGGCAAGTTCCCCCGCCCCCCGATCGAAGCCAGAAGCGCGGAGGGGGGATCTTCCGTTCAGAGCGGGTTGGTCAGGAGCTGCATCGAGAGCTGAAGCGCTAAAGAGTAATCGCCCTCCATTTTGAGTTTGCCGCCCAAAAAGAGCTCCTGAATGGTGAGCTCGCCCCGCTGGACCATCTCCAAATCTGAGAATTGCAGCTCCGCGGTGAAGCCGGGCTCTTTCGGCACCCCGGGGACGTTGAAGCCGATCTGAACCTCGACATCGCCGAGGTCGGGCACCCCCCGAAGCGTGACGAAACAGGTCATGGGCTGCCCCGCAAGGGCGTCCTCAAATCGCTTCGAGGCGGTTTGGGCGGCCCCGACGGCCACCTCGTCATCGTCGAGAGCGCCGGTTTTTGCGATTTCCCGCAGCAACAACGCTGCCGCTTCGCCGGGGAGCGCGGCCGTGATCTTGATCGGTACCCCGTCAGCGGGGTGATCGCCGGAGCTGAGGAGCCCTGCGCTGGCTGAGAGCACGACCGGCGACTGATCGTCGATCTGAAGGCTGGCCGCTCCAGTGACGCCGGTGACGTCATCCAGGATGCGCTGGGCGCGCTCATCGCCGGCCGAGGCGCGGCTCTCGAGGACTTCCACCCCCCTGGCAAAGAGCTTGGGAAAGGCGTCTTGAAGGAACTCAATCGGTTGAACAGTCATGCGGCGCCGAGTGTAGCTAACAACACCGACAGCACCAACTGGCGAAATCGATCAGAATCGGCCACCATCACGACGATGTCGGATGAGGAGCACCGGCCTACTGTCTTGATGGTGGGCCAGGGCGAGCCGATGCAGACAGCGTTGGGGGAAGCGCTTCGGCGCCATGGGATATCCGTCGCTGGCTGTGCAACGGCAGAGCTCGAACAAGCGGTCCGTGTGTATGCGCCGGACTTGGTGGTTTTAATTGGCGATGCCGCAGTACGCGGAGGCGCGAGTGTCGTGCGGCGCATGGCCGCGAATCGCGCAACGGATGTGTTGCCGATCGCCGTCGTTTCGAACGACGCGGTGCTCAAGCACGAGGGGCAGGACTTCCGAACGGGCGCGGTGGCTATCGTTCCACGGGGCGCCGGCGCGGACACGATCGCGCGCAGACTCGCCGAGCTCGCCCAGGAGGTGCCGGAGCGGCCGGGCCTCATCTCGGGTGAGCTCAACGAACACAACCTTCAGGACGTCGTCGACCTGGTCTCCAACGACATGAAGACCGGGATTCTGAGCATTCGCTCTCCGAAGGGCGTCCTCGAAGGAATGCCGGTGATTGTCGAGACCGAACGCGCCTCTGCACACCGCACCGAGCTGATCCTCGATCGCTTGCGTGAGGCCATGGACGAGTCGGAGCCTCTGGAATACGAGTTCCATGAAACGAGCGGAGGCCGGCTCTCCACCCTGCCGATGGCGGCAGAACCTGAAGACGTCGACCTGAGCGGGCTGCGGGGCGCGCGCGTGGTCATCCTCGATTCCGACGAGCTCCGCGCCGAGAAGCTCGCCCAAGTCTTGAGCGCCCGCGGTGTCCAGATCGCGGCTGCGGACTTTTCGACCGCGGTGATTCCGAGGATTCGAGAAGTCGATCCGCAGGTCGTCGTGTTGGATTCGGGCGCTGTCGGGGGCCAAGGCATCGATTTCGTGCGGGCGATGAGAAAAGACCCGCAGCTTCGCTGGGCGTCGATGTTGGTGGTGCGCTGGGAAGACTTCTGGCCCACATCCGCATCGGACGCCGGGCCGGACCTTGCGCAGTTGGCCGGCCGGATTCTCCCGATGATCGATCAAGACGCCGAGATGGCGCGCCGGGTCGAAGACGAGGTCGACTTCGACACCCGGCTCGAGCTCATCGGCCCGGGGCGTTTGGTTCGCGCGCTAGGTTCGATGCCGGGCGTTCGCCATCTGTCGATCGGTGGACACAAACGGAACGTCGAGATCGACATTGCCGACAACTCCGTCGTGGGCGCGTACGCGACCTTGCGCGAGGGCACCACACAGACCCTGCAAGGAATGCCGGCCCTCCTCGCGCTGTGGGGTCTCAACTCGGGCCGGGTGTCTGTGCGCGAGCAAGACCTGCCCTCCGTGGCCAATATCATGATGCCCGTCGACGAGGCGCTCGGAGTCGTGTCGCACCAGCTCGGCTTCGCCGACGGGGGCGGAGCCATCGAGGTCAACGCCGAAACGATGCCGCCGCTGACGCCTGAGGTCGAAGAGCATGCCACCGTCCCGCCCGGGGCCGAGACGCCGGCGGCGCTCGACGGCGCCCGAACGATGGCGCCTCCACGCTTTCAGCACCTCCAAGCTGCGGTCGGTGGGCCACCGCCCCAAGCGTTTCCCGAAGAAGAGGCGCCGACGAACAAAGTGCGGCAGACGCTTGGCCGGGTGGAGACACAGCAACGAACCATCCCTGTGGTGGGCGGGGTGCATGAACACCATGAGGCCAGTAGCCACATCGACCACGCGGTGAAGCGCGAGCCGAAAACCACGCAACTTGGTCTGGCGCCGGTCTTCGAGATGTTGCCCGAGGATGGGCAGGAGCAAGAGGAAACTGCCCGCGCGCCGCGCAAGCCGACTCCCCCACCGCCCCCGCCTGCGAGCCGAAAGCCCGCCCCCGGCCCAATGTTCCACGAAGACGAGGCGTTCGAGCCTGAGCTGGCGCGGATGCTGGAAGGTCCAGCCACCCTGTTAGCACCGGCGCCCGCCTCGCACGGCATGCCCGCATGGATTCAGGTCTTGCTGTTGGTGACCGTGCTCGCCGGACTCGGTGTATTCGGCTGGCAGCTCTGGTTGAGGAGCAGCCCTGACACCGTGGCCACCTCGGAGGCTGAGGGCAAGAAGGGTCCGATCACGGGACCGGTCAACGGCCTCGAGGCGCTCGACGAAGCGTTGGCCGAAAACGCGAATGCCCTGGGGAGCCCCGATGGGGAGCGTCCAGCTGCGCCGAAGGAAGCTGCAGACCCGGTGGCTGACGAGCCAGTAGCGGTGGAGCCGAAGGCCAAAGCGAAGCCCGAGGCGAAGCCAGCCAGAGCAGAACCGGCCGCCAAGAAGCCGACGGCCCTGGCCGTGCCAACCCAGAGTTTACCGCGCGATCCAGCGAAGGCTTCCGACGTGCTCGTACATCGCGCGCTCCCGATGATCCGCAGCGGTGATTTTCGCCTCGCCGAAGCGACACTCGATCGCGCCTGGGAGCTAGACCCGAAGAACCCGCAGGCCATGGCCGGATACGCGAAGCTGTACATCGCCAAGAAAGAGGGCGCGCGCGCGAAGAAATGGGCAAAGAAGGCCGTTCGAAAGCGATCGCGCCGGGTCGAGTATCACATCTTGTACGGCGACGCCTTGGAGCTACAGGGCGAGACGGACGCGGCCCGCAAGGCATGGCGAAAAGCGCTTTCGACCGATCCGGACAACAGAGCCGCTCGCGCGCGCCTCGCCAATTAGTTGCCCAGTTCGGAGCGTCGGGCCTAGCGTCGGCCCATGGCGAGACGATTCTGGTGGGTGGGCCTATTGCTTGGGCTCTATGGCTGCTTGATACAGAACCTCAGCCCCGAGACCCGGATGCGCGATTCGGTGATCGAGCTCAACGAAGGGGCCCGCTGGGGCCGCATGGACGTTGCCAGCGGATTCGTTGATCCGCCGTTCCGACCACAGTTCAAGCTTTCTCACATGCGCTGGGGCCGCGACATTCAAATTGCGGACACCGAGATTCTCGGCATGAACCCGCACACGGACGACGCGGGAGAAGGTGCGTTCTCACGCGTCGCGGTTCGCTGGTACGATCAGAACACCATGGTCCTGGCGAACACCGTCATCCGGCAGACCTGGAAGAAGCACAAGCAGACCTTTCTGCTGACCAACGAGTCGGTCGAAAGTGGGCACCCGGACCTCCTCGTGATCCCGGAAGTCGAGCGAGCAGCCAAACCTCGCGTGCGGCAGGAAGAGTACGAGAAGTTCGACGACGACTCCCAGTGGAGCACCGTCTACTGAGTCAGTCGATGCCGACTGCGCCTCGCACTCGCTGAATCGTCGCGTGCGCGATTTGGCGCGCCTTGTCGGCGCCCGAATGGAGGATCGCGTCGAGTTGCTTCTCGTCGGCGCGAATCGATAGATACTTTTCTCGCTTGGGTCCGATCTCCGATTCGATTGCCTGGAAGAGATCTTCCTTCGCGTGACCCCAGCCGTAACCGCCCGCCGCAAGCTTCTGCTTCATCTCAGGCGCGCGGTCAGGTGCGACCAAGGAGTAGAGCTCGTAGACGGTGGAACCCTCCGCGGTTTTGGGATCTTCGAGGCTCTCGGAGGTGGTCTTGATTCCCATGATCACCTTGCGGAGCTTCTTGGGTGACTCGAAGAGCGGGATGCCATTGCCTTTGCTCTTGCTCATCTTCTCGCCATCGGTGCCGGGGACCAGCGGTGCGTCGCTGATCAACGCCTCGGGTACGACCAAGGTGCCCTCGCCGTAGACGTGGTTGAGCCGCATCGCAATGTCGCGCGTGAGCTCGAGATGCTGTTTTTGGTCTTTGCCGATCGGAACGACGTCGGTGTCGTAGAGCAGTATGTCGGCAGCCATGAGCGCCGGATAGTTGAAGATGCCCGCGTTGGGTGACTCTCCGCGCGCCACGGCATCTTTGTACGCATGACCGCGCTCGAGCTGACCCGTTGCGAGAAGACAACTCAGCACCCACATGAGCTCGAACACCTCTGGAACATCCGACTGCCGGTAGAGCAACGTCCGCTCGGGGTCGAGGCCGCAGGCCAGCCAAGTCGCCGCAACATCGCGAATGTAGCCTCGCAACGCGTTCGCATCGCGAACCGTCGTGACGGCATGGTAGTCAGCGATGAAGTAGAGCGTACGGTACTGGTCGACCAGCGACAGCGCGGGCCGAATCGCCCCGAGGTAATTTCCCAAGTGCGGAAGGTGCGTGGGCTTGATGCCGGTGAGGGAGGTCTTCACGGGGCGTGAGGTTGTCCTATGTGGACATGCGCGGCAACCGGGGTAAGGTGGGACGCTCCAAAAGAGGAAACATGACAACTCGTCCGTTCAAGGTTTTGGGAATCCAGCAGGTCGCGGTCGGTGCCGCCGACAAGAGCGCGCTTCGCCGCCTCTGGGTCGACACCTTGGGGCTCACGCCTCACGGGAACTTCAAGAGCGAGGCGGAAAACGTCGACGAGGACATCGTGACGATGGGCGCCGGGGCTTTTACCGTCGAGGTCGATCTGATGCAGCCCATCGACCCCGAAAAGAAGCCCCGGGTCGACACCCCTCCTCTCAATCACATCGGCCTGTGGGTCGACGACATCGACGCGGCGGTACAGTGGCTAGGCGACCAGGGTGTGAGGTTTACGCCCGGCGGGATTCGTGCGGGAGCCGCCGGCCACCGCGTGTGCTTCATCCACCCCAAGGGCAGCGAGGCCGCTCCGATCGGCGGTGAAGGCGTGCTGATCGAGCTGGTTGAAGCACCGGCCGAGGTGCGCGAGGCGTTCGAGACGATCAGTCTCGCTTCCACGCCAGCCTGAGGTCGGACACCTCGAGGTCCGACTTTCTCGGGCGAACGACCACCTCTTCGAGCTCGAGCGCGTCGACTTCGTCGTCGGCCTGAAGGTCGCGGACCTCTTCTTCGAGCTCGGCATTTAGCGCCCGCATCGCCTCTTCGAGATCTCGCACCTCTTCCTCGGCGCGACGCACGTCTTCACGCTCGCGAGCGGCTCTTCCGGCGCCGCGGGCAGCCGTCGTGGCGCCGCCCAGGCCGCGCCTGCCGAAGATCGCACCGAGGACCGTGGCGCCCATCGAGATCCCGGTCTGTAGCTTCTGTTGATCGTACTGGCTCTGTTCACGCTCGACGCGCGTTTCCGCACGGTGGATGCGCTCGTTCATCCGCTGCACCTTCTTCGCGTACTGCTGCCGAAGCTTCTCGAGCGCGGCGTCACGCTTCTCCCGTTTGGCGAGTTGCGCTCTTGCGGAGAACTCGGCCTTGCTCTCTTCCGGCTTCGACCGAAGCTTCAACGCCTTGCAGCTCCACAGGGCCTTCGGACGATTCTGATAGAGATGGGTCTTGATCTGCTTGCCGTAGCTACGGAAGCGCGCCTTGCCAACCGAGCCCGCAGGTGGCGTGACGAACTCAGCATCGGCCGGGGCGGAGTGATCGAAGTCGAGGTCTGCCGGGTCGAGGAGGTCCGCCGACTCCCAAGGCGACTCGTCGTCGAGGGGCGCGAGGATCATGTGCTCTTCCCACGAGTCGAGGCTGTGGGATGCACGGACGTAGTGAAGCGAAACCGAAGCCGCCACGTACGGGCGATAGGTCCCGGGCTGCTCGCTGAGGAACACCTCCTCGATACCGGCGGGCAGAACGGGTCGCGTTCCCTTAGAAGCCGAGACCCCACCTCGAGGCTTAGCCTCACCGGGCTTGCCTGGTGCAGGACGGTCGGCGGCTGGGCTCAAGAGCTTGATCTGCTGTCGCGTCAGAGGCCCGCGCAAATACGACATGGCCCAGCGGGTGTGGAACAGAACGGGACCATCGTCGTGGGCGTTCTGCAGTAAGAACACACGGCTCCGAAGCCCGGCGAGCAAGCGCTCGATCGCACCGCGATCGACCACCTTGCCTGCTGCGGACGACGCGCCTTCCAGTCCATCGACCACGCGGGCCACGTCCCGTTCGGTTTGGAGCCGGCCGAGGAACCAGGTGCCACAGTTCGAGAGCGCTTTGTAGTCGAGGTCGACTGGGTTCTGCGTAGCAAGGACGACGCCGAGCCCGTAAGCACGCGCTTGTTTGAGGAGGGTGAGAAGCGGCCTCTTCGATGGAGGCTCTGAAACCGGTGGGAGAAACCCGAAGACCTCGTCCATGTAGAGGATCGCGCGAAGGCTCGATGTGCCGGACTGAGTGCGCACCCAGGAAACCACCCGGTTGAGCAGCATGCTCACGAAGAACATCCGTTCGGGCTCACTCAGGTGAGCGATCGAAAGAATCGTGATTCGAGGCTTGCCATCCTCGGTCCAAAGCAAGCGCTGAATGTCGAGGGGCTCACCATCCAGCCACGCCGAAAACCCAGGGGACGCGAGAACACCATTGAGCCGCATCGCGAGCTTCTGTCGCTCAGACGCCGGATAGAACGTCTCGAGACCCATGACGCCAATCCGATCGAATGGTGGATCCGAAATCCGACGGATGAGGTCGCCGAGCGACAGGGACTCGCCCTGAGACCAGGCATGGGAAACTAAATTCGACAGCAGGATGTGCTCCTTGCTGTTGACCGGATCAGGGTCGATCCCCACGAGCGCAAGGAGACCCGAAACCGAGCCCATGATCTCGTCGCGTCGCGCATCCTCATCAGCACCGTCGCTCGGTGGATCGAACGACTCCAACACCCGAAGCGGCCGGCCCGCGGAACTTCCTGGGGTGTAGATGCCAATCTCGACGGCGTCCTTGAAGCGGCCGATTCGCGCGCCGTCCTGCCCCCACTGCGCGAGACCTTCGCGCCAGAGGGTCGACACCGCTTCGGCCTGCTCCGCCACGGAGCGGCCCTTTCGTTCGGCTTCCGCGGGGTCGATCCACGGCTCGAAGTCGCTCGGCCGAAGCTCGGGAAAGGTGAGCATGAGGTTCCCGAGGTCCCCCTTGGGGTCGATGCACAGGGCGGGGATGCCGTCGATCGCCGCTTCTTCGAGCAGTGTCAGGCAGAGGCCGGTCTTGCCGCTGCCGGTCATCCCGACGCACACCGCGTGAGTCGTGAGGTCTTTCGAATCGTAGAGAACGGGAACCTCGTTGGGCTCTGCGCGCACGGGGTCGAAGTGTCTGCCGAGGTAGAGCTTTCCAAGCTTCTCGAAGTCGATCACGGCTTCGGCGCCCCGGCCCTCTCCTGTTCGAGAAGCAGCTTCCGGGCCATTTCGTATTCGAAGAAGCTCACCATATTCGTGTCGAGGACCCGCTGAAACTGATCACGCGCGGCCTGGCGCTCACCGGCAATGAAGAGCCGCGAGCCTTCATAATAGAGCGCCTCTGTCTCCTCTCCGAGACTCGAGGCCACGCTGATGAGCCCTGCATAATCGAGGTCGCCCGCACCAAAGCTAGCGAGCTTGCCCCACCAGTTGGAGCCTCCGCCGAGACGCCTGAGGAGCTGGGCGTGTTCTTCCACTGGCGGCTGGTCGGCACGGGCGGCGATGAGCTGAATCCAAAGTGTGAAGTAGACCTTCCACTCGGGCGGCAAGGTGAGATGCAACTGAGACCTACGCCAGACTGAGGACGCGAACTCGAAGTCAGGCGGGGCGGAGACGAGATGCGAGAGGATGCTCGCGTAGACGTCGCGCCACTGTGGCGCATGCGACATTGCGTTCTCGAAGGCATCGACCGCCTCGTCGTGCCTGCGAAGATGATCGAGAAGGACCCCGCGCCGCATCTCGACGATCGCTGCGGTTGGGCCCTCGACCTGATCGCGCGCTTCATTCCACGCCTGGAGTGCGACGCGGTACCGCGAGGCCATCTCCTTGGCCTTGCCCTGAGCGCGCGCGGTGTTGCCCAAGTTCTCGAGGATGTCGGCTCGCTGAAGGTCATTGGCAAGCGAGTCGGAGGGCGCCAGTGCGAGCGCGCGACGATACTGTTGCTCCGCTTCTTTGGGATGCCCGGTCCGTTCCAAGAGCAACCCGAGCTGGGTCATAGCGCCCGGATCTGGGTCCTTTTCGATGCTCTTTTCGAAGCGTTGCTGCGCCTCGGCGGCGTGGCCGGCGTTCATCTCCAACATGCCGATCAGGAACTCGAGCTCGTTGGGCGCAATGGGTGGCCTGGAGTCTGGCCAACGCTTCTGCCGTTCGGCAAGAATGGTCTCGGCGCCGCGAGCAAGTGCGCTCGATCGCTCCGGGTGCGGGTCCTCGAGTCGAGTCTTGATGAACTCGTCGAGCTGGCCGAGTGCCTCGTCATAGAGCTCGATCATCTCGGGTTCGACCTCGATCGCGATCACCCACCAGGCGGTTGCGTCGGCAAATTGCTCTGAATCGGCTGCAATACGAGCCATGCAGGTGGGAAAACGATAGTCCTGAGGGAAGCGGATGAGGGCCGAGCGGCAAAGGCCTGCGGCCACGTCTGGCCGGGCCAATCGATAACCCTCGACGAGCTCGTAGGTCGCCGCCGCACCGGCCTCATCGGAGCTACGGGCCGTCCGCATCAGGTCGAGGAGGCGAAGCTGAAGCTCGCCGCCCGGCCCCATCGACTCGACTTTCGTGATGGCAGACCTGATGTCCCCGTGCGTGAGGTACACCGCCGCAACGTTCAACGGCGCTAGCCTGAGTTGGCGCTCTCCGCCGATGCCGAGACGGTGACGATTCTCGACTGTCTCGGCAGAGACCGCATCACGTCCTGCGATGTGAAGCCCGGCAAGCGTGTCGAGAACTTCGGGCGCAGGGGTCAAATCCGCGTGGTCGACCCAGACCGAAATGAGGCCGGCGTACTGCTCCGTAACGGTGTCGAGGTTTGCGCGGGCTTCGCGTCCCCAGGTCGCTACATCATCGTAGCGACGCTGATAGATCTCGTCGCCAGACAAGCGTTCGAGAATGAAATTGGCGGCAAGCACGTTGCCCTCGTCGCCAAGGCGTCCTCCACGATCCGCGATGTGCTTTGCGATGGGTTCGACGTACTTCGGAAGAACACCGGCGGCGTACTCGCCGGGAGAAAGAAACATCGTCAAGCGGCTCACCTCGAGGACGACTCCCGCGTAGTCTCCGACGTCAGCCAGGCTTTGCGCTTGAGAAAGCACCGATGCGATCAGGCGATCCCGCAGCCCGAGGCGCTCCGGGTCGTCGAGGGGCATCCGCAAGAAACGCCTCGCCTCATCCGGATACTCCGCCTGAGGGATCGGCTCCGCGCTTTGGACGCGGGCACCGTTGGTGGTCGGTTTGGAGTGGGCACACGCGACCGTGAGGCTCAGCAACCCAAAAATGAACAGGAAACGGATCCTCATGCTGCCCAGCCGCTATAGCAGGGTCCGCCCACTAGGGCAGGTTCATATCTTGCGTGGTACCCAGGGGAACGTGTCAGGCTACGCGTTGTCGTGAGCGGATATCTGCGAGCTCTGGCCATCGCGCTGGCAGTCCCGGTTCTGAATCATCTGTTCATGGGGCTCGCGGGGTTTCTACAGCTGAGGAGCTGGTCGGGGACCTGGGGCGAGGCGATTCGGGCCGGCGCTCAGGCGCCCCTGAACTACGCGCTGGTGCAGGCGGCGAGCGTCGGGGTCATCTTCATCGTTGCGTTTCCGCACAGGCGGCGCGAGGGCGGGCTCCTGGAATCGGTGCATGTGCGTCCGCTGGTCGGAGGAATCGTTGCTCTTTGCTTCGTCGCCGGGGCCTTCATGCAGCTGCCGCTCGCCGAGGTGGGAAACCTCGTCCAAGAGGTGTGGCCGGTCAGCTTCGACGAGCTGGCGCGGCGTCACAGGCTGATCAACCCGAAGACCTGGTGGGGTGGAGTCTCGGCGCTGCTCGCATTGGTTCTGGTTGCGCCGGTCACCGAGGAGCTGCTGTTTCGCGGCTGGCTGCTTCAGGACCTGAAGGAGCAGTATGGAGAGTCCCGCGCGTTGATCTGGAGCTCAGCGCTATTCGGGTTGGCACACCTCGAAGCCGCCGCCGTTCTCTACGCGGCGCTTGGAGGGCTCGTCCTCGGCGCGGTCGCCCTGCGAACCAAGTCCACGCTGGCCAGCATCGCAATGCACGCCGGAGTCAACGCGGCCGCCTTGCTCCTACCCGCAACCTTGATTCGCATCGAAGGCTTCAACACCCTGAGCCAACGGGTCGAGCACATCAGCTGGTGGCTACTGCTACTCGCGCTGCTCGGGGCGGCGGCGGCGCTGAGGATCGTGTGGAGGTCGACGGAGGCCGAGGGGTAAACGACGCTCGGACCCGATCACTGACACGGTCACGGTCACTGACGCTGACGCTGACACTGGCACTGGCACTGACGCTGACACTGGCACTGACACTGACGCTGACACTGACACTGGCACTGGCACTGGCACTGACACTGGCACTGGCACTGGCACTGGCACTGGCACTGGCACTGGCACTGGCACTGGCACTGGCACTGGCACTGACACTG
>JBGUEF010000003.1:0-36485 GCA_041821485.1 Deltaproteobacteria bacterium | reverse complement strand
GACGCTCGTGGGGTTCATCCCGCTGTGAAGTACTGGCTTGCAGCACTAGTCTTGCTGACGGCGAGCGCCGCGTACGCGCAGTCCCAATTGCCCCCTCGGGACGTCGGCGTCACCTGGTCGCGCGGCGCTCCAAAGGTGTCGTTCTCAGTCAAGGACCTCGCTGACGAGCGCGTGAGAGAAGAACTCTCGAGCGGGTTGCGCAAGCGACTCGTCGTGACTGTTGGATCGCACCTGAAGGGATCCAACTGGCGAATGTCGGTGCGCCAGTTCGCCTGCGACGTGACTCTCGACCTCTGGGACGACGGCTATCTCGTCCGAATCGGCAATCAGACCGAGCGCCTCAAGAGTCTCGAGCAGGTCCTCGACAGGTGTCTGTCTGTCGAGGGCTTGTTCGCCGGCGAACCCAAGAACTATGAGCCGCAGAAGGGGAAGGAGATGTACTTCGTCGTGAAGGCGGAGTTCAATCCAATCTCGAAGAAGCAGTGCAGCGAGCTGATTCGGCCGACTTCCGGCAATGATCCGGTCGGCCCAATCACCGTGAACATCGTTCGCCGCCGGATCTGCCGCGCCGAGCGCACCATCGAGTTCCGCAGCGAATACGTGAGGGTGCCCGAGTGAGCCGGTTCGAGCGAAAGATCCTATTCGCGATCGGCTTGTCAGTGTTTCTCGCCCTCGGAGGGAGCATTTTTCTCGCCCAGGGCGCCCTGCGTGAGGTCTACCGGGTCGGCGTGAACGAACGGTTCGGCGCAGAGCTGGTACATGGTGTGGAGGCTCGCCGCGGCCAGTTGATGGCGCTTCGGTTGGGGTCCGAGCAAGTCGCGGACGCCGTGGGCTGGGCGGTCGAGGCCGAGATGACGAAGCGCCGAAACACGTCGAGGCTCGAGAGCGTGTTGCAGGAGCTGGTGGAGCGATACGAGCTCGTGCACGGCATTCGCGTCACCGACGGCGAAGGTCAGGAGGTCGCGAGTGTATCTCGCGAGTCCGATCCGTCCGGCGCGCCCATGCGGACCACGACTCGTGACCGGCACGTCGAGGCCGGACGGACGAAGCTTCTGATCGCCGTGGAGGTAGCGGTTCCGGACGTGTACTTCGAACGCCTGCAGGAAGCGGGGGCGGCGTCGGAAGTGTACTCGCGGTTGCAGCGGCAGAGCGCCTCGGTGTCTGACGTCTACGTTTGGGTGTTCGGAGTCATGGTGTTTCTCGTGATCATCGTCGCATTCTTGATCGGTGCGATCGTGTCCCGCCGGGTGACGCGCCGGGTAACCGCGTTGGCGGAGGCATCTCGGCAAGTCGGTGCGGGGGACCTGACGGTGACCTTGCCAACGGGCGCGACCGACGAGGTCACGGAGCTCACGCAGGCGTTCAACGACATGGTTCGCGACCTGCGCGATTCCCGTACTCGCATCGAGTACCTGCAGCGCATCGGCGCCTGGCAGGACTTCGCGCGACGCCTGGCCCACGAGATCAAGAACCCGCTCACCCCGATCCAGCTTGCCGCCCAGGAGATGGGCGACACCTACGACGGTGAAGACGAGGCCTATCGAAAGAAGCTCCAGCACGCGCGGGCGATCATCGAGGAGGAGGTTGCCACCCTGCGGCGGCTCGTCGGCGAGTTCAGCGCTTTTGCCAAGCTCCCTCGCGCAGATCTCTCGCCGTCCGACCTCTGCGATCTCATTCAGAGCATAGAAGATTCGGTTCCTGCGATCCTCGAGGACGTGGGCGGCGGCACCCCGGCTCCCGTCGAAGTACGTGTGAGTTGTGCAACGGAACCCATCCGCGTGCGTATGGACCCCATGATGCTCAAGCGCGGTGTCGACAACATCCTGCGAAATGCGATTCAGGCAGTCTACGAGGCGCACCCATCGAGTGGCGGCCGCGTCTTCGTTCGCGCCTACGCAACGGAGGCCGCCGGCTTCATCGAGGTTCGAGACAACGGTCCAGGCATCTCCAAGGAGAACTGGGATCGCGTTTTCGACCCCTACTACACGAGCAAAGCCGAGGGTACGGGCCTAGGGTTGGCGATCGTGAAGAAAGTGGTTCTCGAGCACGGGGGAGAAGTCAGGCTCGATCGCGCGCCCGAAGGCGGTGCGCGGTTTAGCATCGAGCTTCCCTTGATGGGGTCGCGATGACCGAGCCCGTTCCGACCGAGCTGGTCAACAAGGAGCCGCGCAAATGGATTCATTGGCTCGTGACCGCGATGGTCTTTGTGGCGCTCTATGCATGGATGACCCGAGGCAATGCGTCGCCGCTGATGGGGGAGCTTGCGCCCGACCTGACCCTCACCATCGCGGCTGGCGGCGAGTCCGGAGGTCCGACCAAGGTCACCTTGTCGGACATGGGCGGCCGGGTGGTCGTTCTCGACTTCTGGGCCAGCTGGTGCGGCGCGTGTCGGCGAACGACGCCGGTCCTCAACGACCTCAACGCGGAGTTCGCCGAGCAGGGTGTCGTGTTCTACGCCGTTAACGTCGAACCTATCGACAGGCAGAGCCTGCAAGCCGCCCACGCAGCCTTCGGCACCGAGTTCCCGAGCCTTCATGATCGAGCCGGCACGGTTCAAAGACGATACGCCGTCAAGATGCTCCCGACGGTCATCATCGTGGGCCAGGACGGCATCGTTCGGTGGGCTTCCACGGGGGTTCCAAGCAAAATGCGCCTCCGCCGGGCGATTTCCGAAGCGCTGAATTAGCCGGAATCGGTCATGGTTGACGGGCTGGTGCCCCGCTGTTAGTTTCGCCGGCCGCGCGGGGCTGATGGTGAAGGTCCCCCGGGGGTGGAGAAAATTCCTTGGTTCAAGCGCTTCAGGGTCCCAGCTTAGAAGAGCGAGTCGCCCAGCTTCAGGAGCTGCTGGATTCGGCGAGCCCACAGGCACGCCAAGAGTATCAAGAGCGCTTCGACATCGCTTGGATCTATCACGACAGTGCGCTCGAGGGCGTCGTCTACTCGATGGACGAGCTCAGAGCGGCCATCTACGACGAGGTCGTTACCGATCCCACGCTCATCCCGGTCTACGACGAGATTCGGAACCACATGGGCGCGATCGAGATGATTCGTGAGATGTCATCGCGCCGGCGCTTCACACCCAGTCTCGAGGTGATCAAGAAGCTCTTCGCGCAGCTTGCTCCCGAGGAGCTCGAAGGGAAGGGCCCGCCGAAGTACCGCAAGGACATGCCGCTTCACCGGCTCTACTTCCACGAGATCTCGCAGCCGGACAAAATCAGCTACCGCATGCGTCAGCTCGTGCAGTGGCTGTCGGAACCCGAGACGAAGAAGACGATGCACCCCGTGCGCGTGGCGAGCAAAGTGCACTATCAGCTGCTGCACATTTATCCCTTCCCGCGGCACAGCGGAAAGGTTGCCCGCCTGGTGATGAATCTCATTCTCATGCGAGCGGGATATCCGCCGGTGGTCATCCACGCGACCGAGCGGCAACGTTACTATGAGGCGCTTCGAAGCGGTGAGGATGCGACCGCCACTCTGGTGAACCAGGCGCTTGGCGCGGCGATCGAAACCGCGATTCAGTACTTCGAAGAAGCGAACTGAAGCTCTAGGAAGCGCCCCTGAAGAAGCGCGGCAGGGCAGAGATGACAGCGACATAGCGCGCTCCTGCCTGAAGTGTTTCACCGGCGTTTTCAGGGGTAATTCCTCCGATTGCCACCACCGGCCGAGACACGCTCTGGCAGACCTCTTCGAGGATCCGGAGACCGACGACCGGGTCCGGGTTCTCTTTGGTCTTCGTCGCAAACACGGGGCCAAATGCGATCAGGTCTGCACCGTCCTGGTCGGCCGCTTTGGCCTGCTCGAGCGTGTGGGTCGATACGCCGATCTGCATGTCCCCAACGACGCGCCGAGCGTCTTCGATCGAGAGGTCGTCCTGTCCGAGATGCAGGCCGTCGGCGCGAACGAGACGCGCAAGGTCTGCACGATCGTTGATGACGAACGGAACACCGGCGTGGGTGCACGCGGAGCGAATGCGCTTGGCTACCTCGAGAAACGCCGGATCGTCGAGCCGCTTCGCGCGAAGCTGTACAATGGCGCAGCCAGAGTTCAAAGCCTGGAATGTCAGCGCCAGTGGTTGGTCTGCAACAGCTGGGTCGATGATGGCGTAGAGGGAATCAATCAACGGGCTCATCTCCCGTCAACCTCCCGTACAGATCCGGGCGGCGATCGCGAAAGAATCCCCAGTTTGCGCGGTAGCGGCGGAGGGCCTCACGGTCGAATGTAGCGACGGCCACGCCTTCCTCCTGGCGACCGAGCTCGACCACCATGTCACCGCGTTGATCGCAGACGAACGAGCTCCCGTAGAATGTCAGCCCGCCTTCCGTTCCGATGCGATTCGCCGCGGCGACCGGCATTGCGTTGGCCACTGCATGGCCGACCATCGCCCGCTGCCACGGCGCCTTCGTGTCGTCTTCCGGTGCCTCCGGCTCGCTCCCAATTGCAGTCGGGTAGAGCAAGATCTCCGCCCCCTGAAGAGCCATGCTCCGCGCTGCTTCCGGGAACCATTGATCCCAGCAAATGCCGGCCCCGATGCATCCGTGGCGCGTCTTCCAGACCCGAAAACCCGTGTCTCCAGGCCGGAAGTAGAACTTCTCCTCGTACCCCGGACCGTCCGGGATGTGACTCTTTCGGTAGACCCCCAACGCCGTACCGTCGGCGTCGATCGTCACGAGGCTGTTGTAATACGCTTGGCCTGCGCGTTCGAAGACCGACACCGGGAGAACCACGCCGAGATCTGCGGCGAGAGCTCGCATGCGCGCCACCGTGGGATGACCGTCGAGGGGAGCGGCGAGGTCGAACGCCGCCTCGTCTTCGGCCTGAGGAAAGTAGGGCCCCTCGAAGAGCTCCGGAGTGAGGACAATTCGCGCGCCACGTTTCGCCGCTTCGCGGACCAACGCTTCGACGCGCGAGACGTTCTCTTCGCGCTCGCCGCGAAGGGCGCACTGAACGATGCCGATCGACAATGAAGATGAGGTCATAGTGCGGTGGGCTGAGCTTGGGTGACGCAGTGAAACGCTCCCCCTCCACATAGCAGGTCTGCGGCCGGCAAGCCGACGACCTCGCGTCCTGGAAACGCATTTGCGATCTCACCTAGAGCGGCGGCGTCTTCCGGGATCCCATAGACTGGGACGATCACAGCCTCATTGGCGATGTAGAAGTTGCAGTAGCTGGCGGGCAGAGGTGCCCCGTCGCGTGCTGCGACCCTACGAGGGGCTGTCAGATCGAGGACCGTGAAACCCCTTGCACGCAGATCTCGGCCAATCGATTCGAGCACCTCCTCATTCGGCGTTCCGGGGCTTGCCTTCATGCAAAGTACGGTGTTTGGCGCCGCAAAACGGGCGATCATGTCGATATGCCCGTCGGTGTGATCGTGCTCCAAGCCACGGTCGAGCCAGACCAGGCACTCCATCGAAACCAAGGCGCCCAGGGCTTCCTCGAAGGCCTCGCGGGTCAGTCCGGGATTTCGATTCTCGTTGAGCGTGCACGATGCGGTCGTCAAGAAGGTCCCCTGGCCGTCGGACTCGAGTGCACCACCCTCCAAGACCAGGGGACACTCGAATCGCGTCGCGCCGAGCCGATTCGTCAGCCACTCGCTGACTTTGTCGTCGAAGGCGATCTCGTACTTGCCGCCCCAGCCGTTGAAGTCGAAGCACAATGCACCGAGCGTACCGTCTGCGGTATGTCCCATCAGCGGCGCCGTGTCGCGTACCCAGCAGTCTCCGTAGTCCGCGTTGACATAGAGAACGTTGCGCGACTCCCCGATCATAGAACGCGCGATTGCTTCGACTTTGTCGTTCTTCACGAGAAGCTGCACCGTTTCGTTCCCGGCTTCGGCTATCGTACGTGACAGCGTCGCCACGCAAGATTGCGCGTCGCGAAGATGGATCGGCCACTCTTCCTGCGAGTAAGGAAAGGCGAGCCAACAGCTCGTGTGCGGCTCCCACTCAGCCGGCAGCCGAAGTCGTTCGGTCACCGGCGGAATCTACCACGCGAATACCCGAGCTTCACTGAAGCGGGCGACCATGGCGTCCACGTGGTCGAGGACCGCGCGTCGACGTTGCTCGAGGCCGTCGAGCTGCTTTGCGTTCAGCACCGGAGCGAGCGGATCGCCTTGCAGACTTGCAGAATAGCGATCGATATCCAGGTTTCGGACCGCCTCGACCGTCGACCGCCGAAACCGCTGGAGCGCCTTCAATCGCGCCTCCATCAATCCTAGGCGCTGTTCCCCGAGCCAGAAGCCAGCTCCATTGTCCATGAAGATCAAGGGGCCGCCGGGTCCGCGAGATCGCACATTGGTGAAGTCGCCGCCCCAGCGATCGACGTTCTGGGTGAGGTAGTCGAAGACGATCAGATCGGAGAGCTCAGCCGGCCGCTCTTCGATGTCCGGCGCCTTGGCGATGGCCCGGCTTGGGTCGGTCGCTTCGCGGACACCAGGGCGGCGGTTGAGATCGGCTCGATAGTCCACGGGCCGTTGATACGGCGTGACAGGGAGTGAGGTCTGGATCCGTACCCACCGCTCCCACTTGCGACCCATTCGAACGCGCTTCAGCGGCTCCGGGATCCACCAAATGAACGCGCCCTTCACCGTGCCGTCGGGCGCTATCCCGAGCTCAGACACACGCTCGTCACCACCCGCTGCCTCTTCCAGCTCGCTCCAGCGAAACGTTCGACCCGTTGTCGGGGGGACCCGGTGCAGGCCGAGCTCGCGGTCCAGGTAGTATGCCGCCACCTCGGAGTACCAATGGGCCGCAGAGAAGGTCTGCTTCGGTTTGAAGTAGCCGCTCGTTCCATCCGCGAGCTTGATCTTGAAGGCCAGGCTTCGACCGCCCCTCCCCTTCGTCACTTCGGAGATCTCAGCCGTCCGGAGCGCCTCGATCCGGTCGCTGTCGGACTCCCCGAGGAACGCGGCGGCCTCTCCCTGCGAGGCGCTGAGTCCGGGCCAGAGCAGGGTCAGGACCAGCACGATCGGGACAGCACGCAGCACCCCGTGGAGCCTACCGCCAGACCCTCACAATCCCCAGTTTTGCGACAAAATCAGCCCATTGCGGGCGAGCCTACGCCGATTAGATCAACCTCCTGGCCGATCGATCGAGACCTGGCTGCTTCATAGATGGCGCGGGCCAGGGAAACGTCCTGGATGGCGAGGCCAGTCGAGTCGAATATGGTCGTGGTCCCGAGGTCCGGGCGGGGTTGCAAACCCGCAACGACCTCGCCCAGGGTGCCTGCGATTTCGTCCACGGAGAAGTCGCCGTCCGCGAGAGGCACGTTGATCTCGCCGCTTCCAGTCGCTTGATGGATGTCGTCGATGTACACCGCTGCTTCCTTGAGGGTCGCCGTGCACAGTTCCCGCTTACCTGGCGCGTCGGCGCCCATCGCGTTGATGTGGGCCCCGGGCTTGACCCAGTGCGCTTGAAGGAAGGGTGTCCGGGATGGTGTGGCCGTGCACACGATGTCTGCACCGGCGGCGTCTTCCAGGCTCACCACGCGCGCGCCCACCCGCTCTGCAAAGCGACGCGCGGTGGCATCGTTTCGGTCGTGCGCGAGACTCTCGAACCCGTCGAATACGACCTGGTGTGAACCATGGAGCGTGTAAGCCTGCGTTCCGCACCCGATGAAGCTGATCGTCCTCGGCGCCCTTTGCGCGAGATGCTTGGACGCGATCGCGCCCGCTGCTCCGGTGCGCAGTGCGGTGAGCAGCGTCCCGTCCATCACGGCGAGCGGGAAGGCGTTTGCAGGGTCGTTCAGCACGTAGACCGCCATGACTGTCGGTAACCCGTAACGTCTGCGATTGTGCGCGTGTACGTTTACCCACTTGATGCCCGCGGAGTCCCCCAGGCGCGCAGGCATGGCTCGAAAGTCGCCGTCGTGGTCTTCGATCGGCAGGTAAACCTTGGGTGGCATGCTTGCTTCGCCGCGACCGAATCCGGCGAACGCACCTTCCACAGCAGTCACGGCGAGCTCCATCGTCGTGACTTCCTTGACTTCAGACTGCGTCAAAACCAGCGTTTTCATGAGGTGACCCTCCTCCGAAATCCTTGTTCGCCGCTCGGCGCTTTCGGTATAGTCCGCCGAACCATGTCGACGCGACAACTCACAGTACTCGGCGGTCATCCTACTGGACCAGCCGCCACCACCCGAAAAGATCGTTGGTGGGTCTCTCCACTGGCGACGCTGGTGGTCCTGACGCTCTTCTCGATCTACGTGACCTGGGCGGCGTTCCAGGGCGAGAACTACTACGCCAATCCATATCTCAGCCCGCTCTATTCGCCGGTGCTCTACACGGACCCTTCCGCGGTGGGGTCGGCCCCGCTCGCCCATGCCTGGCTGGGTGCATGGCCCAGCTGGTGGCCGAGCTTCCTGCCGGCGTCACCTGCGCTCCTCATTCTCTTCTTCCCAGGCGTCTTTCGGTTCACCTGTTACTACTATCGAAAGGCGTATTACCGAGCGTTCACGGGGTCGCCGCCCGCATGTGCGGTGAACCCAGTTGCGAGCGGCAAGTACCGGGGTGAGACCGCATGGCTCATCTTCCAGAACCTCCATCGGTACGCGCTCTACTTCGCCGTCGCGTACATCTTCATCCTCTACTACGACGCCTTCATTTCGCTCTCCCGGAATGGGGAATTCGGCATTGGCGTTGGTAGCGTCGTGCTGTTCCTGAATGCAACGTTTCTCGGGGGCTACACCTTTGGATGCCATGCGCTTCGGCACCTGGTTGGCGGCGGCATGGACTGCATGTCTTGCGGCGAGAAGACCGTTCGATATGGCGCGTGGAAGCGGGTGAGCTGGCTCAACGCCCGGCATCCCAACTTCGCTTGGATGAGCCTCTTCTGGGTCGGGTTCACCGACATGTACGTGAGATTGGTCTCGATGGGCGTGATCACCGACCTCAACACTTGGACGAACTAGAGATCGATGAACGTCAGCGAGATTCAAACATTCGAACACGACGTGCTCGTCATCGGTGCAGGTGGCGCGGGCCTCCGCGCAGCCATCGAGTGCAGCGCACGCGGGCTCAACACCGGGGTCATCTCCAAGAGCTTGCTTGGTAAGGCCCACACGGTCATGGCCGAGGGCGGCATGGCCGCTTCGCTTGGCAACGTGGATCGGCGCGACAACTGGAAGATCCACTTTCGCGACACGATGCGCGGCGGGAAGTTCCTCAATCAATGGCGCATGGCGGAGCTCCACGCGAAGCAGGCACCCGAGCGCGTGCGCGAGCTCGAGGAGTGGGGCGCGGTGTTCGATCGCACCCCCGATGGGCTGATCAACCAGCGCAACTTCGGTGGTCATCGTTACCCCCGTCTCGCGCATGTCGGCGATCGCACGGGTCTCGAGCTCATTCGCACGCTTCAGGATCATGGGGTCCACCAGGGCATCCACTTCCACATGGAATGCACCGCCCTTCGGCTTCTCGTCGACGGGGGTCGAATCGCAGGAGTGGCAGGTTACTGGCGTGACACAGGCAGATTTGTCCTATTTCGGACCTCTGCTGTGATCATGGCCACCGGTGGCGGTGGCAAGGCATGGAACGTGACCAGCAACTCTTGGGAGTACACCGGCGACGGCGCGGCCTTGGCATACGACGCCGGGGCAGAGCTCATGGATCTCGAGTTCACCCAGTTCCATCCGACCGGCATGGTCTGGCCGCCCTCGGTCCGCGGGACCTTAGTGACCGAAGGCGTTCGCGGGGATGGAGGCATCTTGCTCAACAACAAGGGCGAGCGCTTCATGTTCAACTACATCCCGAAGCGCTTTGCTCCCGAGACGGCCGACACGATCCTCGAGGCAGACAAGTGGCCCGACGATCCGAGCGCGCGACGTCCGCCCGAGCTTCTCACGCGCGACGTGGTTGCGCGCGCGATTCGAGCCGAGGTGCAGGCCGGTCGCGGCTCACCGCACGGCGGCGCATTTCTCGACATCGCATCGCGCCGGCCCGCAGAGTCGATTCGGCGCAAGCTGCCGTCGATGTACCACCAGTTCAAAGAGTTAGCAGAAGTCGACATCACCACGACGCCAATGGAGGTCGGTCCGACGCTTCACTACTTCATGGGTGGGATTCGAGTCGACGCGGACGCGCAGCAGACCAATGTGCCTGGTCTATTTGCATGCGGGGAGTGTGCGGCGGGTTTGCACGGGGCGAACCGTCTCGGCGGCAACTCGCTCTCCGACCTCATCGTCTTCGGACGCCTCGCCGGGCTTGGTGTCGCTTCTTACCTGTCCGATCTGGACGCGACGCCCCGCGCAGATGACGCGCAGATCATCGCCGCTTTCCGAGAGGCGACCGACATCTTGAACCGGGAATCCGGGGAGAATCCCTACTTGATGCACGAGGCGCTCCAAGAGGTGATGAGCACCAATGTGGGCATCGTCCGGACCGGGGAAGAGCTCCAAACCGCGGTCGAGCAGCTCAAAGCGTTGAAGGTGCGCGCGCAGAATCTGAAAGCTCCGGGGACCAGCCAGTACAACCCCGGTTGGCACGAGGCCCTATCGGTCAAGTCACTGTTGATCGTCGGTGAAGCGGTAGCGCGGGCCGCGTACATTCGTGAGGAGAGTCGTGGTGCGCACACGCGGCTCGACTTCGAAGGCGAGCGCGAAGAGTGTGCACGCTTCAACGTCGTCACCAAAAAGGGGCCGGGCGGCGAGATGCAAGTCGCGAAAGTAGAGCGCTCCGATCCACCCAAAGAGCTCGCGGCGATTGCCTACGCGACGCTCGAAGAGCTCGAGGGAGGCCAAGTAGAATGAGCACACGCACGTTCAAGGTTTGGCGCGGTGACGTACACGGCGGCGAGTTCAATCAGTATGACGCGGAGGTCGACGAGGGCATGGTCGTTCTCGATGTCTTGCATCGCATTCAGGCCCTCCAAGCCAACGACCTGGCGATCCGATGGAACTGCAAAGCCGGAAAGTGCGGCTCATGCAGCATGGAGATCAACGGCCAGCCGCGGCTCGCCTGCATGACGCGCATGAACAGCTTCGGGCCTGAGGAGGTCATCACCGTGCAGCCCCTGAAGGCGTTTCCGGTCATCAAAGATCTCACCTGTGATGTCTCCTGGAATTACGAGCAAAACAAGCGGATTGCGCCCTTCAAGCCCAAACCCCGTGGTCGCGACGGCGAGCACCGGATGTACCAGCAGGACGTGGACCGGGTTCAGGAGTTTCGAAAGTGCATCGAGTGCTTTCTCTGCCAGGACGTGTGCCACGTCGTGCGCGACCGCGACAGGAAGGACGCCTTCGTCGGCCCCCGCTTCATGATTCGTCTCGCCAGCTTGGAGATGCATCCGCTCGACGACGACGACCGTGTGCCCGAGATCAAGAAGGAATACGGCTCGGGGATGTGCAACATCACGCGGTGCTGCACGGAAACCTGCCCGGAGCACATCAACATCACGGATAACGGCATCATTCCTCTCAAGGAGCGGGTCGTGGATCGATACTACGACCCGCTTGCGCGCTTGGCTCGGCTCTTCGCCGGGCGTAAGGTACGAACCAAGACACGTTCGGAGGAGCAATCAGGATGACAGAACGTTTCGATCTCAAACGCATTTCACCTGACGCGATCGAGCACGCCGTCGAGCGGGCCGAGCACTACCGTTTGCTCAACGACCCAGAGCAAGCCGAGAGCATTTGTCTCGACATTCTGGCGGTCGACGACGGCAACGAATCGGCGCGTATCATCTTGGTCTTGTCGCTCACCGACCAGTTCCGTCGAAGTGTCGGCTCCCACGGAGTCCGTCGTGCGAAGGAACACGTTGGCAAGCTTTCGGGAGATTACGAGCGCGCATATTACCTGGGGCTCGTGGCGGAGCGCCAAGGACGGGCGCATTTGCTGCACGGTGGGATGCAGCGCGCGTTCGCGTATGAGGGCCTGCACGAAGCGATGCAACACTACGAGCAGGCGGACGCGCTCAAGCCCGCCGGGGTAGACGACGCGATCTTGAGGTGGAACGCGTGCGTGCGGACCATCGAGCGCGAGAGTCTGCAGCCGCGGCGCGACGAGCCCGAGCTGCCGCTCGAGTAGCTTGCAACGACGAGAAACCGGAGAATCACCATGTCGCCATCTGCTCTTGCACTGGTCGGTTACGTAGCGTGGATGCTGCTACTGGCCATCACGATCTTGTCTTTTCGAACAGCGCTCGTGCTTGCGAAGAAGCGCGCTGCGAACTCGTTCTCCCCAAGTGGGGAGGAGGTCTCGCCGTTTGCCAACAGGCTGTGCCGCGCCCATGCCAACTGTTATGAGAATCTGCCGATCTTTGCCGCGCTCATCCTGCTCGCGCTGGTGACCGACAATGCGGGAATCACCGATTCGCTGGCTCGCTGGGCACTGGTGGCACGCGTGGCGCAGACGACGGTGCACCTGATTTCGACGAGCGAACTTGCGGTGACGTTGCGAGCGACGTTCCATTCCGTGCAGTTGGGCATCGAGGCCTATTGGGTCGTTCAGCTGGGCCTCTTGGGCTTTGGCGCAATGGCCTAGGCTGACCGGGGCCTTCAGTGGAAATCCCGGGAGCGGTGGATTTGCTCCGCAAGAGCAACATCCGGCGCCCATAGTGACTTGGCGATCAGGTGAATGACTCCGTCCGCCTTCTGAATTTCACCGGTCACACCGAGTAGGGCAGCGGTCTTGGCAAGCGCGGCATGGCGATCGAACACTTGCTTCCACACGACGACGTTGACGAAGCCGGTTTCATCTTCGAGCGTGAAGAAGGTGACGCCGGATGCGGTGCCGGGACGCTGACGGCAGATCACCATGCCGACGTAGTCGAGCTCGTCTCCATGTGCGCGGCCGCGAATGAGAGTCGCTTCGGGAATACCCTGCGAACGTAAGGCATGACGAAGGCCTCGCATGGGATGACCTCGAGTGCTGTGGTGACTCGAACGGTAGTCCCAGAGGACCTGGTCGTCGCTCGCCAACGACGCGAACGAAATCTGGCTCGACGAAGGTTCGAGCTGCAATGAATCCTGCGCGAAGCGCGAGAGGCTGCGTACCTGCCAAATCGCGTCACGCCGGTTGAGCCCAAAGCATTCGAATGCGCCCGCTTCGGCTAGCGCATGCAGGGCCTTCTTGCTGAGTCGAGTTTGGCGAACGAAGGTTGCGAGGTTCGGGTACGGAGGTTCTGCGGATTCGAGACGCTCCCGCTCGATGACCCCGAGCCCTTTCACGTACCGGAGCCCCATCCTCACCCCGTAGAGATCACGCTTTGCGTGCTCCACGGGGCTTCGGCCCCCTTCGCAGAGGCGCGGTTCTATCGGGGTAAGGGTGCAATTCCATTGGCTTTTATTGATGTCGATGGGGCGGACTTCGACGCCGTGGCGCTTGGCGTCTTCGACCAGGGTGGCTGGGGTGTAGAACCCCATCGGCTGGGCGTTCAAGATCGCGCAGGTAAACACTTCGTGGTGGTGGCAGCGGAGCCATGCGGTGACGTACGCCAGCAATGCAAAGGAGGCTGCGTGACTCTCCGGGAACCCGTACTCACCAAAGCCGCGGATTTGGGAGAACACGCGCTCCGCAAAATCTTCGGGAATGCCCTCGGCGAGCATGCGTGGGATCATGCGTGTTCGGTGCTTTTCGATGCGTCCCGATTTGCGCCATGCCGCCATGTCGCGACGTAACTGATCGGCTTCGCCTGGTGTGTATCCGGCCGCTTCGACAGCAAGCTTCATGACCTGCTCTTGAAAGATCGGAACGCCGAGTGTCTTCTTCAAGATGCGCTCGAGCTTCGGGTGTGGATAGAGGACTTCTTCTTCGCCCTTCCGCCGTCGCAAGTACGGGTGCACCATGTCACCTTGAATTGGGCCCGGTCTTACAATCGCCACTTCGATCACCAAGTCATAAAACGTTCGCGGGCGAAGCCGCGGCAGCATCGCCATCTGCGCACGGCTTTCGATCTGAAACACGCCGACCGTGTCGCCTCTCGACACCATGTCGTATGTGGCTTTGTCTTCGGCCGGAACGGTTGCGATTTCGAGCGACTGCCCCTTGTGCTCGCGTAACAGATCAAACGCATGGTGAATGCAGGTGAGCGCACCGAGGCCGAGAAGATCGACCTTGAACAGCGCGAGGTTGTCGACGTCGTACTTGTCCCACTGGATGACGGTGCGCGCTTCCATGGTCGCCGGCTCGATGGGAACGATCTCATCGACCGGGCGGTGCCCGAGCAGAAAGCCACCCGGATGAATCGACAAATGACGAGGAAAGTCGAGCACTTGCGACGCTAGAGACCAGAGGTGATGCGTAGCGGGCGAGTCTTTGTCGAGGCCGGCTTCCCGGAGGAGCTCGGGATTGAGCACGTCGTCGCGATGCCTGAGAAGTCGCGTGGCGGTTTCCAGATCGGTTCGCGACAAGCCGAGGACCTTGCCCACGTCACGCACCGCGGAGCGGATGCGATACCGAATGATGTTTGCGACCATCGCGGCATGCCGACGTCCGTACTTTTCGTAGACGTGCTGGATGACTTCTTCGCGGCGATCGTGTTCGATGTCGAGATCGATGTCAGGAGGCTCCGCGCGCTCGACGCTCAAGAAGCGTTCGAACAAGAGATCCATACGCACGGGATCGATTGCCGTGATGCCCAAACAAAAACACACTGCGCTGTTGGCAGCGCTGCCACGGCCTTGACATAGGATCTCTTGTTCACGGCAGTACTGGACAATCTCGTGCATCGTGAGGAAGTAACCTCCGTAGTCGAGCTTGCGGATGATCTGAAGCTCGCGTTCGAGCTGTGCGCGAACGTCAGCAGGCACCTTCCCTTGGTAACGCGTTCGCGCGCCTTGCAAGGTGAGCTCTTGCAACCAGCCCTGCTCGGTTCGCCCGGAAGGAAGATGCTCCTCCGGGTATCGATAACGAAGGTCATCGAGGCTGAACACGCACTGCTCGGCAATTTCGAGGGTGCGACGAAGGCCTGCGAGGTCATCTGCAAACAGATGCTCGATTTCGCCAGTGGATTTGAGGTCGTGCTCTGCGTTTGCACAGATCGTATGACCGGCCTCCGAGAGGACTTTCCCCCCGCGAATACAGGCTAAAATGTCCTGAAGCGGGCGGCGGAGCTTATCGTGATAGAGAACTTCGTTGGCGCCAACGGTCTTTACGTCGAGCTCTCTCGCGACAGACCGCAAAGCTCTTTCTCGTGGCTTCTCGAGGTCGATGAGATGACGCGCACAAAGAGCAAACAACGACGAAGGCCCGTGACTCGCATGCAACATGCGCAACGTTGCTGATGTTGCACAGAGAAAGAATACATCGCGTACCTGTTCGAGGTCGCCCGCATGGATGAGCGAAATACCCTTCTCGCATCGAGCGTGCCCCAGTGACAAGGCTCTGCACAGGTCGGCGTAGCCACGCCGAGTCTTGGCGAGCGCAACGAGGTGATGCGCACTCCCTTCGATATCGACGGTGAGTTGTGCGCCGATTAAGATGCGGATACCGAGCTCTTTGGCTCGCATGTGCGCGCGAACCAAGCCGTAGACTCCGTCACGGTCTGTGATGGCAACGGCGGGAAGACCAAGCGCATGTGCACGCTCGACGAGCTCTTCGGGAAAGGAGGCGCCTTCCAAAAAGCTGTGATTGCTTTTGACCCACAACGGAACGTAAGCGCCCATTCAATCGAGCACTCCGTGCAAGAACCAGCGCTTCCGGGGGCGGTCGTAGAAGAGCCAGAGCAAGTCACCGTGATCGGTTTCGGCGTAGTAGTAGTCGCGTTCGACGAGGCGCTTCCACCAACCACCGCTCACGCGGTACGGCCCGTACATGTGCTCGATCGCGTGGTCTTTTGCGAGCGCGGGACCGGCCTCCGGCTCCTTGGGCATGCGGGGAGGAAGAGGCTTTGGCTGGGCATAAACACGCCGAATCATAGAAGAAATTGGAGGCGAATCGTTTTGCTTGCCGACCCCAGCGTGCTGGATGGGCTCCCAGCGGAACGAAGCCTCGGGCAAATGCGCCTCGCGCACGCGAGCCTTCGTGACCGAGTGCTCGCCGTAGGCAGCGCGGATTCGGTCGAGCGCTCGATGCGCAGCGCTCATGTCGCGACGAGATTGATGGCCAGGGAGCGCAACCTGCTCTGCGCGTGCGCGCACGGTGTTGGCAAGAAGCTCCACTTCCTCGACTGCACCTTGCATGCGCACCTCGCCCAAACCAGCCAAGCGAAGACGAACGAGATCGAGCAGCAACATCAAATCCAACGTCGGTGAAGCGGGCTCGATGTGCTCTTGATGAAGAGGCGCGCGCTCCAAATGAAGTGAAAGCTGCAGAGATTGAATGGCTTCGCCGCGCGCTCGGACCTGATGGAGCAGCGAATGCAGGGCGCCCTTGATCGCGAAGAGCAAGCGGTTTTGATCTTCGTCGGGCGGATCGACTTGGAAAGAGATGCATGCTGGATCGTCAAAGGCATGCGGCTGAATGGGGAGCTGCATGTCATCGGCAAACGAGTCGTGGAGCGCGCTTGCTTTGGCGCCAAAGCGACTATGAAGCTCGCTTGCAGGTAAGACGAGAAACTCGCCCAATGTTTCGATACCCAATGCACCCAAGCTTTCGCAAAGCTCGCCTGGCAAATCGAATTCACGAAGAGGTGTTTGGTCCGACTGTCGACGCTCGTCGTCGGCGCTTTTCGGGATGGTAACCCCCTTGTGCGTCATCGCGACCGCGAGCGCTCGCTGGCGATGAAAGCCCACCGTCACCGCGTTGTGCCAGTGTCGAGCCTGCAAATAACGGTGAATCGACGTCGCCCAGTTGCGATAGCCGCCATAGAGGCGCCGGAGGCCTTCCGGGTCGACGTAGAACGCGCCGGCGTGATTGGCCACTTCGACCCGGGGTGAGAACGTTTGAAGAGAGGCGATCAGCTCGTGACTGACATCCGCGGTTTCTTCGGGCGACACGACGGCGGTGTGCAGGTTCGGGAGAAGATCACGCGCGACGGTTTGACGCATGCCAATGCGGAGACGGCTTTTTTTAGCGAGCGCATTGAGATGCGTGATCCGGCCGTTGGGACCTTCATCGTCGACGACGGAAATGGGTGCACCAGCCCAGTGCGGCTTGTTGCGCAACAGAATTTGCAACGGAAGCATCGGTAATAGAACACAACTCACCCGCTTCATGACGTGCCTCGCAAACCCGCGGGAGCGATGGGGTTCGTCGACGAAAGCTCGGCGGTGATGCCGACCTTGTCTTTGAGAACACGTGTGTGAATTTCGAAGCGATCGGCATGGAGAGGGCTGCGCCGAGGTTCGACACGCAAGCCGATCAACGGGCCGGAAGAAGGATCTTCGTATGCGTTCGAGGTGAGCAAGAGAATGCGTCTCTCGTATTGACGCAACAGACCTTGAAGACGGCCTTGCCAGTTCACCGAAGAACCAGGCGGCAGAGCGTCGGTGAGATCGATGACCGTCAACTCGAACGCGCCGGAACGGGCAAGCCATTCGGCGGCGCGAACCAATGCGAAGGGGCCCGCATGGCGCGGTACCTGAATCACGATGAGCGCATCGAGATCAACTCCCGCTGCATCGAGGTCCGGAGGAAACAACGCGCCGTCTTTCGGCTGCACCCAAGCGACGAGCTCCCCACGGGCCTGTGCTTGGATCACGCACGACACAGCCGTAGTCGTCCGCGCACAGGCATGCCGCCCCGAAACTTCAACCAAGCGCCCCCGAGGCAACAACTCCGAAAGCGGCAAAGCCTTAGCTCCAACCCGCTTCCCCTCGATCCCCGCAACGGCCCCAACAGACATGGAACCACCCAATATACTGAACAAACAAGCAGTTACAAGGGAACACTCTCCACTCCCCTAACTAACTGAAAACAAAGAGAAATTAACACAAAGATCCCAGCAGCAAGCCATGGAAGGAACTGCGGCGAGCTCTTCGAGTGAGCGAGATGAGGCGCTGCGATCTGTCGCTGGGAAGGGAGCGATTCTAGGGGGTTAGGAGGGGGGAGAGTGTCCCTGGTCGTATAGGTGGAGGATGCCGGCGGCTATGCTCTTTAGGAGGGACATGGCCATGGCGAAGTGGTCTTCTAGGACTTCGAGTAGGAACTCCTGATCGATGCGGAAGGCGACTAGGTCTTCGGCGACTTCGGCTCGGAACCAGCGTCGTTCGTCGGCCATGGCGTCGATAGCGCCTACCGAGTCACTCGGGCCCAGCTGAAAGTGTTGATCCGGATCGGTGGCCCGGCAGTCCACGACGCCGCGGAGTGGGAGCAGGAAGTACGTGCTTCGATCGCCGATGTTCCAGAGGACTTCGCCTTTGGGAAGATGAACTTCTTGAACGTCGCGGGCGAGGTCGGCTATCGCGTCGATTTCGCTGTCGCCGAACGAAAGTGTCTTTCTGAGGAATGCCATTCGTCCGACGAGATCGAAAGGTCGATCGGGAAAAGCAAACGGTTCCGACACGGGACCAAAGCCGGCGCTCTCTCCGAGCTGGCGTCGTGTTTCGAGCACCTCGCGGCTGGTTCCTCGGAGCACGCGCTTGAGCAGCACGAAATGGTCTTCGAAGATCTCTTGCGAATCCTCGACGGCGATCGCGAGCGTGATCATGTCCTCGAGCGCGACGCAGTCGTAACCTAGCTCTTCACCTGCGAGCGCGCTCACCCCGCCGACCACGCTCCGCGGGCCCAGGCGCCGCACCGATCTTCCGTTGCGGATGATTTCGCACTCGCCGCTCACCACGTATTGAATCTCGAGCGCCGGGACCCCGGTTCGGTAGAGGTATTCACCCTTCGCAAAGGATCGCTCGCGCGTGTTCGCCGCGATGACTTGCGAGACTTCCGGTGGCACCTCGGCGAGCCCCGGCATCGTTCGCAGGAACAAAAAGCGCTGGAATCGATCCATTTGAGTGGATTTTTGCGCTTTTTCAGGCACGACTCTGCACCTCCTGGGCCGTGCCCCGGGTCGGCCCCCGGCCGAGCTCCGCCGTGTGGTGAGCCGCGATCCCACGCACGACTTCGCTTCGGTCCTGCATCATTTGCTCGACCGCTTCTTCGTGAGACATCTGGCGCACGTTTGCGCCGAGCGCTGCCGCCGCCGCACGTGCACGCCGTGCCGCGGGTTCTCCGTCATCGATGATTGCCAGCACCGCTTCACGGAACGATCCGGGCAATGTTGCTTCCAACACCTCGTGACCCGCGGCTTGTAGCCGTGTGTTGTCACTCGTCACACCCCGCCAAACCAAGGTGAAGTTTTCTTGGGGATGCCTGAGACCCATCAGCCCAAAGGCGCGCTCGAGCGCTGCTCGCTCTTTGTCCTGGAGCGCTATACGCAGGAGCTCGGCATCCGGCGTGTCAGACGTGCCGTTGCTTTCGATGGCAGCGCGCCATTGAAGAAGCTGGACGACGCGCAACAGGCTTTCCCGGAGCTGTTCCTGTAAGAGCGCGTCGTCGAGGATCATCGATGGCTGACTGGCCTGCAGGCGACCGAGTGCCCGCAAGATCTTCAAGCGCACGCCACCCTCGCGCTCCCGTTCCAAATGTTGAAGCAGAATGTCGGCAGCTTCCTGCGACTCGAACAAGATGATCGTGTGAGGAATGCGCCGGCGCACCTTCCGGGGCGTCGACGGGTCCGCGAGCGCCTCGTCGAGAGCGACCAGAGCCTCAGTTCCAATGGCCACTACGGCCTTGCGCGCCGTAGCGCGCAGATCGGAGCTTCCTAAGAGCGGGAGCAGGTGCGGCAAGTAGCGCGCATCCGGGCTCCCCTCCATCGCTCGCAAGGTTTCGAGGCGCACTGACGCGTCGTCACTCGCGATGAGCTTGATCAAAGTTTCGTGAAAGACGGCCCCGCCCTCGTGCCGAATCGCGCGTGCGAGCGATGACTGGGTTTGCGGATTGTCGGAGCCGGTCCACTCGTCTAGCTTCGAGATCGACAAGGCACCGCCATTGCCGGTCTCGTGGTTCAACGAAAGGAGACCGACCAACGCCGTGGCCCGGACGATCGAGGCCTCGAGGTCGAGCTTTTCTTCGAGCAGCTCCCGGCTCGGCACGACCGCCGTCAATGCTCGGAGCGCGGCCGCGCGGACGTCTGGGTCGTCGTCGGAGAGCATGCGGCGCGCGACAGGAATGAAGCGGTGATCCGTGGCCTCCGCAAAGGCCTCTAAGGCTCGGGTGCGGACACCGGTCGACGGATGATAGAGGACTAGGACGGGGATCAGGTCGGCTCTCCCGTGCCGATCGAAGATATCAATCGCAGCGATGACTTCCGCGTCTTGGTCGCTGTTCAATGCATTGAGCAGGACGTCGAGCGAGTGGCGATCCAGCTCCTCGAGCTCGAGCTGGGTGTCGATCACGCCCTGCCGGAGTCGGGCGCGAAACTGATCCACATACTGGCGCCGTGTCGACATGATCGCCACGACCCAGGCAACGACCAGGAACAGCAAGACCACACCCAGTTGCTGCGTTGTCAGGCCCACACCGACCGCCGCGATGATCAGCAACGACGCAACCGCCTGCCCGACACGGTGCCCAAACACCTCGATGAGACCCTTGGCCCGCTCTCGTCGCCTGCTGTCGAGCGGCAGGTAGAGCACCTCGACCGCACTACGATAGAGCGTGTGGCGAAGGCTTCCGTCGACCGCTTTGAGCGCCACGGCAAATGGCAGGACCGGCCCCACTGCGAGGCCGATGGAGCCGCCGAAAACCAAGACTGGCAGGAGTGCAGAAGTCCGGTGCGCGCCGAACGCGCGTAGGAGCCAGCCCGCACCGACCACTTGAACGAGCAAGGCGACGGTGTTCAGGCCGAGGTAGAAGCGCGCGAAAAACGGACCCAACGCCTCCGAAGGGATTTGGTCTGCGACAGTGCTCTTGAAGACGAAGTCCACGACCGTGAGCGCGATCGTTCCCATCAAGACCAGTGTCAAAACGCGGGACAGATAGCTGTCCCGGAGAAGCCAGCCGAGCGGACGCCTGGGCTCAGCCGAAGCCGGCTCCGTTGCCCCCACGCTTCGGGTCTTCCAGAGAAACGGCGTTGCCGAAGCCAGCGCCAGAATCACCGTGGCCGCGAACACGAGCGCGCTCGGGGAGGCCACTCGCAGCAAGCCCTCCGAGAGCAACGAACCCAAGGTAGCGCCCGTCACCCCGCCCGCCGCGATGGCGGGAAAGATGCGCTTCGCCTGGGTTACGGTCACTGCGTCATCCAACAACAGCCAGAACTCGATCAGCACCACGGTGATCAGCAGCCCAGTCCACACATAGAAGCCGAACGGTGCCCACGCGCCCATCTCGTCGAGCAACGCCCAAAAACCCAGGGTCACGAGTGAGCCAAAGACCAACGATGCTGCCAACAGCGTCCGGCGGTCAGGCACGTGACGAAGGACCCGTTCGTGGACCTTGAGCTCGAGGATCGCGAGCAGAGCGATTGCGAGATACGCGTGCGGCAGATCTGTGGCCGGCAGACTCGTCAGGAACAGCGTGTCCCTTGCGGTCTCCATGACCGAATGGGCCGTCATGATCGCCAGCAAGCCGACGAAGCCCACGGCGAGGTTCCTGCGATCCTCTCGGCGAATGGAAAAACGCATGTGTCAGACGCAACGTACCGTCAAAACCGGTACAAGCACATTTCTAGTGCGCCCGAAGCGCCCTACAAGGCAGCTAATCACGGCGCAGGGATTCGAGCTCTTCGAGAGATCGTGGCCAGTCCCCCTTGAGCAGCCTCGAAAGGGCGCGATCAGCAAGAAGCTTTCCACCGGTTTGGCAGGTCGCACAATAGTTGGTTTCACGATCTGCGAAGACGATGCGTTGGATGGGATCGCCACACGCCGGGCATGGCTCGCCGTACTTTCCGTGAGCCGCCATTTCCGGGCGAAACGCCGTAACCTTTTCAGGAAAATCATCGCCCTGTTGTGCAAGCAAGCGCGTCACCCATTCCGACAGCACCTCCTGCGTCGCGGCGTGCAGGCGCTGAATCTGTTCCTCCGTCAGCCGTTGCGTCCAGATCAACGGGGAGAGCTTGGCTCGGTGAAGGATCTCGTCAGAGTATGCGTTCCCGATACCGCTGAAGATCCGCGGGTCCGTGAGCGCGCGCTTCACCGTATGGTTCCGCTCGACCAGTGCGGCTCGAAAGCTGACCTCGTCGATCTCCAATGGTTCGATTCCTCCAGGGTCATGCTCACCCAATGCCTCTTCGCCGCGGCACACGTGGAGAGAGGCGCGCTTCTTTTTGCTCGCCTCGGTGAGCAGTAACGTCCCATTCTCGAAGTCGAATGCGCCCAGGCCCATGCGGCCAGGTATCTTGTGTCCTGGCGTCTTCCAACGAAGACGGCCGGCGATCATCAGATGCAACACGAGGTACAGGTCTTCTTCGAGGACGAACACGAGCCGCTTGCCCAGCCGGCGCACGTCCAGCACTCGTTTCCCCTCCACGGCATCGATCGATGGGTCCACGCTCCTGAGGACGAACGGCGACGCCAGGCGAACGCGCTCGAGCACACGATCGACGACGTTCGAACGGAGCGCATGTCGATAGAGCTCGATGTCCGGGAGCTCGGGCATGGCTATCGAAGGCGAGGGTCGAGCCGGTCTCGCAACCAGTCGCCGGTGAGATTGAAGCCCAGCACGGTCAGCGCGATCGCGCCGCCCGAGAAGAGCGCCACATGCGGGAAACGCAGCAGCACGCTGGTGCCCTGATCGAGGAGTGCGCCCCAGGATACGGCCTTACCGGGCCCGAGGCCGAGGAATGAAAGAGTCGATTCCGCCAGGATCACGACCCCTAATCCTGTGGTTGCCTGAATGACGAGAGGACCGAGCAGGTTGGGAATCACGTGGCGGCGTAGGACCTCGTGTGTCGGTACGCCGAGTGCGCGCGCAGCCTCGACGAATTCGCGCTCCCTCAAGGACAGCGTCTCGGCGCGGGCCAGGCGTGCGTACAGGACCCATCCGTTGACGGCGAGCGCCACGATCAAATGCATGAGGCCCGGCCGGGCGACCAGGGCCAGGACCGCGATGTTCAGCACGATAGCAGGGAAGGCCTGCACCAAGTCGGCGACCCCTGTGATGATGTGGTCGGCGAACCGTCCGGCGTAACCGGCCCAGGTCCCGAGCAAGGTGCCCAACACGACAGACACCCCAACGACGACGAGTCCGACGATCGCGGCGAGTCGCGCGCCGTGGAGCAGTGCGCTCAAGATGTCGATCCCGTTGTCTCCTGTGCCGAGAAGGTGCGTCCACGATGGAGACTCGTATTCGTGCAGAAGGTCGATCGCGAGCGGGTCGTACGGCGCGATCCATGGACCGATGAGCCCCAGCACGAAGAACACCGCCACGATCGCCACGCCGACCGGCGTCCTCCGAAGGCGAGCACGGACCTTCTTCACGACAGCCTCACCCGGGGATCGACGACCCCGTACGCCAAGTCTACGGCGAGGTTCACGGCGACGTAGATCACTGCGATGACGAGCACGCAGCCCTGAACCACCGGGATATCGCGAGCGAAGAACGCGTCGAGGAAGAGGGTCCCGAGCCCCTGCCGTTCGAAAATCTTCTCCGTGACCACCGTGCCGGAGAGCAGTGCGCCCAGCTGAGCCGCGCCGATGGTCATGACCGGGAGCAGGGCGTTTCGAAGCGCATGCCGGAGCAGCAGCGGGACCGTCGGAACGCCGCGGGCGCGTGCGGCGACGATGTATTGCTGGGCGAGCACCTCGATCATCGCTGCCCGAGTCTGCCGGGTCAGCACGGCCGCGAGCGCGGTTCCAATCGTGATCGCCGGGAGGATCAACGCCTCTGGCCCCGCCAGGTCGTCACCCGGTAAGGGAAGCCAACCAAGCTTCACGCCGAACGCGAGAATGAGCAGGGGGCCAAGCCAGATGTTGGGGATTGCCAAGCCTGCCACGGCCACGGTCGATGCGATCTTGTCCCAACCCCTGCCTGCGTTGGCCGCGGCGATCGCGCCAAGCGGGATCGCCACGAACCACGCCACGAGCAACGCCGCGAGGGCGAGCACAATCGTGTACGGCAATACGTCGCGCATCATCGACCACACCGATCGATCGGGCCGCCGGAATGATGTGCCCATGCTGCCGTCGGCCATGTCACCGAGGAACGACAGGTACTGCTCTCCGACAGGGCGGTCGAGGTTGAGCGCGCGACGAAGCTCAGCCTTTTCTTCGGGGCCCGCTTGGTCTCCGAGGATCGCCTCCACCGGGTCGCCCGGGATCAGCCGCACCAGCAAGAACACGATCGTCACCAGACCGACGACGGTCAGCAGTGCCCGCACGAGACGGCCTGCCAAATACCGCAAGAGGCCCGGAGACATCATCCGGACCATAATACGCTCGATTCATTTCGGCGTCGGTTTCCCTGCCGGATGGGGCTACAGACCCCCGTCGAGCTCCGTCTGCGTCAGCGACTCCGGCTGAGGGCTCCCCGGAGAAAGAGCCACGCAGATCTTGGCCTCGGCTTTGTCGGAATCGAGGTCGACGATGCGCGCGACCCGTTCGTCCGCCGGCAGATTCGGGTCGAACTCCCCGTTCATCGTGATTTGAGCCGGCAGGACACAGGCATAATCAAAGCGGCAATTTCCCGTGTTGTCGCAGGTTTTCATGCACCAGGTTTCTGCCGTGCGGCTCGGGATGAAACGCCACTCGACGCATGCTCCCTCGGGACAGGTGTCCGGGTCGCACGAAAACACGGTGCAATACCCGCCCGGCTGGGCCAGGTCGCATTGGCGCTCTCCGGTGACCGAGCAGTCGGTGGAGTTGGCGCAGCTGTCTCCAATATGCTTTTTGCACCCCGCCCCAACAAGACCGGCAAGACCGGCAAGCAATAAGATAATCGCACGTCCCATCGTCAGCGGCGGAGCATACGGGAGACATCGAACGATCGCCAATCGCTCTGCGCGCAGGCCAATGAGTGTTAGATTCCCTCCGTATTGCGAGGTTTTTGGTTCGGGGCGGGGTTCGTATTGCTCGTCGGCGCTGGGGCGCTGGCCGAGGAGGGGCTCGATCGTATTGCATCTCTGGTCCGAACTGGAGACGAGGCAGGTGCGCTCGAGGCGATTGAGCTGCTCTCGGAAAATGATCGCGGCTCGGATGCCTTTCGCTACCTCGAGGGTCGACTGCTTCTCGCGGTCGGCCGATCTTGCGACGCGATGGAAAAGCTCGCGCGTATCCCCGCGACGCTCCCGGAGTCGATGCGCCATGATTCGATACGCCGATGGGCGACCGCCGCGGCGCAATGCGGACACTGCGCGGAGGCGCGGCCGGTGCTGTTGGGCATCGCGTCGAGTGAGATCGCGGTGACCCGGCGTGATCGCGCGATCGCGGCCGATTGCGCGATTCAGCTCGGTGAGCTCGAGATCGCCGCGGAGGAGCTCGCCAGGCTCACGCGCCGAAAACACGATGTGGCCAATCGCGTCGCGCTGCTCGCGATCTTGTCGGATGTCTACGTGGAGCTCGAGCGCCCGGACGATGCGAGGGAAGCCGCACTCGAGGCGTGGAAGTCTGCCGTCCAGCCAGGGCAACAAGACGCCGCCCGGAAGCTGCAAGAGCGAGCATCGCCGAGCGCTTCGGATCGGGTTTCGCGGGCCGAAGAGTTGATGGACGCACGCCGATTTGCCAATGCCGTAGAAGAGCTGGAGGCGATCGACCTCGGAGACGACCCCGCTCTCGCGGCCCGCTGGCGTCACGTCTACGGCATGGCTCTTTTTCGAATGCGCACCCGGTACCTCGATGCGGCCCGCGTCCTTCACCAGTCGGCGTTGCTCGGCGGCGAGCACGAGATCGAAGATGCGTTCCACTCGGCCCGCGCGCTGTCGCGCGCTGATCAAGATGGGCGAGCGATCCGCGCATACAGACGGTTCGCCCAACGCTACCCGCGGGACAAACACGCGCCGGAGGCACGGTTCCTCGCGGCATGGCTGGAGATCCGGCTAGGCCGTGCGAACGGCGAAAAACAAATGGAGCGGCTCGTGCGGGGGAAGTCCCAAGTGCGAGGTCGATGGCGCCGGTCGGCGGTCTGGGAGCTTGGCTTTCGTGCCTTCGAGACCCGCCGGTACTCGCGGGCGGCCCACTACCTGTCTCAGTACACCAGCTTGGTCGGCACCTCCATGGACGCGGCCCGCGGCTTCTATTGGCTGGGACGCGCCTATCGGCGGGGACCGAAAGCGGTCGACGCCTATCGCAAGGCCATCGGGGTCGAACCGCTTCATTGGTACGCTGTTTTGGCTGCTGGCCGGCTGAAGCGGCTCAAAGTGACGCCGCCGCATCCATTTGAGAACGCGGGCACGCCAAGCTCCGTCGAGGTTCCGGATGGTGATCTCCCCTTGCCGGATACCTTCGAGGTCTACCGGCACCTAGGCCTCGATCTCGATGGCATTGCCTGGCTCAACGCTCACGAGAACGCCCTCGTTGCGGAGCATCCCAGCGCACAACGCATTCCGCTTCTCACCCAGCTCTACCGTGATGCCGGCGCCTATCGCGACGCGCTCCTCATCGCACGCCGGCGCATGATCTATCTTCATAGTGACCCCTCCAAACACCGCTGGTGGTGGGATGCTGTTTATCCGATGCCCTGGCGTTCGATTGTCGACGAGCACCGCGGTGATCTCCCGCGTGCGTTGGTCTACGCGACCATGCGTCAGGAGAGTGGCTTTCGTCCGGACGTAATCAGTAGGGCCGGAGCGGTTGGTTTGATGCAGCTGATGCCTGAGATTGCGACAAAGCTCGCGGGCAAACCCGTCACTCGGTACATGCTCCGCGTTCCCGTAACCAACATCGCGCTCGGGCTCGAAGAAATGACCGCTCTCGCCGAGGAGTTCGATGACGTCTACCCGTTGAGCATCGCCGCCTACAATGCGGGCAAGAGTCGAGTGAAACGTTGGCTCAAAGAGAGCAAGAGGATGGAGCTCGATCGCTTCGTCGAGCGGATCCCATTCAACGAGACGCGCAACTACGTGCGGCGTGTAACCACGCACTACGCACGATACTCGTATTTGGACGATCCTGAGTCTGGCTGGCCAGTGCTGCCCGCCTTCGTTAAGCCCTGATTTGCTCCCCTTCCGCCATTCGATAGACTGTCTCTAACGATTTGGGTTGCTCTCAATGGGGTCGAAGGCCAATAGATGGTCCCATCCTTTGCGATGATCTTCGATGATCTTTTTGGGGCGCGTGAACACGAATGAACTTCATTGCTGCAGGGCTCTCCGACGTCGGACTTCAGCGAGAGCACAACGAAGATAGCTACTGCATTCTTTCCGAGCATCGTCTGTTCGTCGTCGCAGATGGCATGGGCGGCCACCGGGCAGGTGACGTCGCTAGCCACATGGCGACGAAGGAGATCACCGCTTTCTTCGACGCTACCAGCGTGGACGGGGACGGCGCCGAATGGCCGGCCGAAGAAGACTCGCGCTTGACCCCGGAACAGAACCGTTTGGTGTCCGCGGTGAAGCTCGCGAACCAGCGGATCTTCCAAGCATCCGTTGGCAACCGCTCGGTTCAAGGAATGGGCACGACGGTCGTTGGCGCTTTGTTCAACCGGGATGAACGCAAGATCCACGTTGCGCACGTTGGCGACAGTCGTGCTTACCGCGTTCGCGCGGGCGACATCGCGCAGCTCACCCGCGACCACTCCCTCTTGAATGACTACTTGCTGGTCATGCCAAACTTGACCGATGCTCAAAGGGAGCGCCTTCCGACCAATGTGATCACGCGTGCGCTCGGGATGCAGGACAGCGTCCCCGTCGACCTCCTCTTCGAGGATGTCGAACCAGGCGACGTCTACGTGCTCTGCTCGGACGGCCTCAACGGGATGGTAAGCGACGACCGCATTCTCGACATCGTCCACAACGCTGGCGCGGACGTGGAGACCGCCGCAAAGGGCCTAGTCGCTCAAGCCAACCAAAACGGCGGTGAGGACAACACCACCGTCGTCGTCGTTCGAATCACCGAGTAGTTATGCCGAAGAGTCTTGCAATTCGCCAGCTGTTGGACTGCCCAGAAGAGGCATTCTGGGAGCGAATTTTCGCCAGCGAGGATTTCAACCACTACCTGTACGAAGGCCTCGGCTTTGAATACGAGCTGCAGGAGTGGAACAGAGAAACCGGCTACCGGCGCGCCAAGATTTGGCCCACGCGACAGATGCCGAGAGCCCTCGCGAGGGTTTTCGGCGAACGGTTCAGCTACATCGAAGAGGGAACCTTCGACGCCGAAGCCGAGCGCTACGATTTTCATGTCATCACATCGGCTGTGACCGACCGCATCAGAGCCAAGGGCACGGTGACGGTCGAGGCGGTTTCGGCTCATCAATGTGAGCGGCGCGTGACTCTTGAAATCGCCGCCGAGGTGTTGGGCCTCGGACGTCTCATCGAGACGTACTTCGTCTCTACGACGCGCGAGCAGTATGCGAAGAACGCGGCGCTGGTGAACGAGTATCTAGCCAACCTTCGCTAGTGGCCTGCGGGTCGTCCGCCCTTACGAGGGTCGCTCACTGCATGAAGGCGGCGTTCCGGGAACCGTTCGATCTGGATCGCCTGCACGTTGGCGACGTTGTGAATCGACTCGATGAGGTGACCGCGGGCGCGAAGCGCGTCCTGAAGGCCGGCATCCAGGGGGGCGACCGTCTCCACGCGGAGCGCTTCCGGCACGCCTTGGTGATGAATGCGCGGAGCCGCCACAGCGTCGCCGGCGTTGATGCCATGCACCAGCACGTTCATCGCGACCTGCTGCGTGGCAGTCACGATTCGGCTTCCCCCCGACGCGCCCACGCACAGGGCGGGCTTGCCGTTCTCGAGCACAATCGTGGGAGACATCGTCGACACTGGACGCTTCCAGGGTCCCGGCAAATTGCGCGCGCCCCCGACCAACCCGAACGCGTTGGCCCGGCCTATCCCGCTTGCGAAGTCGTCCATTTCATCGTTCATGACGATTCCTCCAGCCGTGAACCGCGCTCCAAATGGCAGGTTCACGGTGGTCGTGACCGAGGCGACGTTGCCCTCCGCGTCGACGACGCAAAGGTGCGAGGTCCCGGCGTTGTCAGGCGCCTCGACCTGGGTCCGGGTCCACTCGATCGGCAAGTCATAGTCGGCGCTCGGATGGGCCGTACCATCTCCTGCGAGCTCAGCGCGCCTCGTGATCCGGTCTGGCGCCATCATCTGGTCGAGCGGCAGGATCACCTGGTCTGGGTCACCGAAGTAGCGCTGGCGATCACGGAAGGGGCCCTTCCAGGATTCGGCCATCGCGTGGAGGAGGGGGGCGCCAAAGCTTGGGGTCGGCCCGGCCGCCTGCTCCAGGATCGACAGACTCTGTATCATCGTGAAACCGCCGGCACTCGGCGGGGGCGCTGTCACCCAACGGTATCCGAACGCGGTCGTCTCGAGCGGCACACGCGTCCGCACGCGGTAGGCGTATAAGTCCTGCAAGGTCATGACGCCGCCATGCTCCTGAACTGCAGCCACGATTTCTTGCCCGATGAGACCGCCGTAGATGACCGCGGCACCCTTCTCCGCGAACGCACGCAGCACCCGTGCCAAGCTCGGACGACGCAAGGTCGCGCCCGGCTGGAGGTCCCACTTCGACATGACTGGGTCTTTCCGAAGCTGAACCTCGAAAGCGCTTCCCATCGCGGCGAGCGCGCCGCTCACCGCGAAGCCCTCTTCGGCCAGTCGAAGGGCTGGCGCGATGACCTCACGCAAGGAGAGCCTCCCGAAACGCGTAACCAGGGCCTCGATTCCGGCGGGCTCTCCGGGGACCCCCGCCGCGAGGCCGCCTAGCTGAGAAGGAGAGCTCGCTGGACCCTCTGGCCGCTCTCCTTCAGCCTCGAACATCGTTCGAGTCGCAGCCCGTGGGGCACGCTCGCGGAAGTCGAGGAAGGTCAGCGAGCCGTCCTTGGCGCAGTAATATAGGGCGAACCCGCCGCCCCCGAGGCCGCTGCTTGCCGGATTGACCACTCCGAGGGCCAGCATCGTGGCTGCAGCCGCGTCGGCCGCGTTGCCCCCTGCGGCCAGAACCGCCGCCCCCGCCTTCGAGGCTTCTGCATGGTCGGCGGCGACCGCGTCTCGCGCGAATACGGCGGCGTGCTCCGGCTGGGCGGGCGGGGCGCCAGCAGCGAGGCTCGTCATCAGCAAGGCGAAAAGGCACCAAGGCATGATCGAACGCAAGCGCTTCATCGCTCGCACCTTGCCTCCAAACCGGCTCGGATGCTACCGCTGAGGTTCATGCGTTTCGTGTTCGTCATGGACCCCGTGTCGACGGTCATCGTCGACGAGGACACCAGCTTTGCGTTGATGCTGGAGGCGCAGGCGCGCGGCCATCGGGTGGATCACTGCTTGCCAAGCGACGTGGGGCTTCGCGGCCGCAGGGTCGTCGCCCGGATTCGGCAGACTTCGATGCAGCTCGACCCCAAAGAACCGATCAGCTTGGCGGAGCCCGAAGACATCGATTTGGTGGACGTGGATGCGGTGTTCATCCGCCAGGACCCGCCGTTTACCGACGCCTACCTGTGGCTGACGCTTGTCCTCGATCATCTCGAGGGCAGCACGCTCGTGGTGAATAGCCCGCGTGGTCTACGGGAAGCGAATGAGAAGCTCTACGCGCATCACTTTCCGGAGATCGTGCCGCCGACCATCATGACGAGTCACAAGGATGAGATCGTGCGGTTCCTGAGCGACGTCGGCGGCAAGGCCGTGCTCAAGCCGATCGATGGTCATGGGGGGGAGAGCGTGTTTCTGCTCACGCAAGGGGACAGCAACCTCAACGCTCTGATCGAGTCGGTCACCCACCTGGGTGCGCGCAACGCGATCGTCCAGGCGCTCATCCCGGAGGTCTATGACGAGGGCGACAAGCGGATCCTTCTCGTCGATGGTGAGCTTCTCGGGGTCGTCGGACGCGTTCCCAGCAAGGGCGACCTTCGGAGCAACGTGCACGTCGGCGGCTCGGCGGCACCGGCGGAGCTTGCCGACGCGGACCGGAAGATCATCGAAACGATCGGTCCCCGCTTGATCGCCGATCAGCTCTTTTTCGTCGGCCTCGACGTCATCGGGGGCAAGCTCATCGAAGTTAACGTCACCAGCCCGACGCTCCTCCAGCAGATGTCCCGGCTCTGTGGAGAGAATCTCGCCGCCACGGTCATCGACCGTCTCGAAGAAAAAGTCCGAGCCTACCCAGGATAGCCTTGGGGCGGAGCCTGCACGCTCAGCTAGAGCCGATGCGCACCGCAGCGGAGGCCCCTGCGCCGGCCACGGCCCCGACCGCGGCGGCAACGAAGAACGACACCGTCGCGCTCATGAGATCGAGCCCGTCGAGGACGAGTCCGGTCATTCCGAAAAACGAGATGAAGAACGTCCAGAACCGACGCGACCGTACGGTTCGTACGAAGAAATCACCCCCCGAGACCCCGTCTAGTTGACCGAGCTGGCTCGGCCGCGTCGTGTCGTCGTGAGCCCTGGTTTGGTCGTCGGCGTCGACACGCTTTTCCCGCGAGAAGAGCGAAGCGCCGAGGAGCACAGCTCCGAGCACCAGCGACAGGATGTAGACATTGATCAGCATTTGGCGCGTCCTCCGGTCAACAGGCCTCCACGCCTGCTGCACCCCACGAGACATCGATAGGATGAAGCCCTTCGTCTTTGCAAGCTACTTCGAAGCCTTCTGCAGCATCCGAGTCGAGGAAGAACGCGATTGCAACGTCGCCGCCGCCGGCCCCGCATGGCTTTGCGCTCCCAGAAAACCGGGTCGCAAGCTCGGCGGCGCGTCCGAGCTGAGTGTCGACGATCGGGGCGCCCGCCGCGGTCCCGAGACTGTCCATTGCGGTGCCGTAGGAGGCGGCCGCTGCGACGACCTCGGCCGTGTTGCCGGCCTCGAAGGCGGTCGCGAATCGGCCCGAGAGCTCGGAAAGCCGCACCATGCATGCGCGGTACGTGCCGGGATCGTGTCGCCGAAGCTCACGCACCTTCCTGACCAGCTCACTGGTTCGCGCGGCTTGGCCGGTCCAAACGAGGCGAATCACGAGGCCGCTCGGTCGCTCGAGAGCGCGCGTCTCGACCTCGTCTCCCAGCCGCGCGAAGCGCAGAAAACCCCCAAAAGTCGAGGCCGCTACGTCCACGCCGCTACCCTGCGGTGCGATCGATGCGTGGCCTTCGAAGGCAAGCGAGAAGACGCGTTGCAAGACCTCCGGATCACCGAGGTCGTAGCCGCGCGATGCGAGGCTTGCGCCCGCCGCGGCTACGGCCGCCGCCGCTGACGACCCCAGTCCGAGCTTGACCCGATCATGCTGAAGGTCGCTCACGTCCAGGTTCAGCCAACGAGGCCCTGGCCCGAGCTCCGCGTCTGTCAGCCGAAGCGTGGCTTCAACTTCGGGAGGCATCGGTCGAGGGTCCTCGGACCAGGTGACCGAGACCCTTCGGTCGACGGCTGCGACGACCGCTGGAGCGCCTTCGAGCACCGCGTACTCGCCGCACAGGAGCGCCTTCCCCGGCGCGCTCGCGCCGATCGGTTTCACCGATGCACCTCGACATCGGGTCCGGGCTTGGCCACCCAAGTTCGGGTGACCCCCGGCGTTCGATCGAACGCTTGCCGAACGCGGCTTGCGTCCCCTACCTCGCACAGCGTCTTGACGTGTGGTCCAGCATCCATCGTCGCCCAGGCCGAGACCCCTCGCTCACGCAGCCCGCGCACCGTGGCGAGAGCGGCCAGCGTCGCGGGCGCCCAATAGAGGATTGGCGGATCGGACGTGATCGCGCAGCAGTGAAATGCCAGCGTGCTCTGCTCCATGGCACTGCCCAACGTGTCGAGGTCCCGCTCCTTCACCGCGCGCTTGATCTTCCGCGACCATTTGGGCGCCTGGTTCAGCCAGGCGTCATAGTAGGGTGACGTCTTGCGCGAGCGCTCCATCCCTTCTGTCGAGCCGACTTTCTTCTTGCCAGGTTCGGTCAGTGCGACGACAAGGCGCAGATTCCAATGTTCGGGTGGGGCGATCGGTCTGGCGGCCAGGTCCGCATCGCCGCGGCTGCCGGCAGGGAGCTCCACGAACCCCCCATAAATCGAGCGGGCGGCCGAAGCGCTCGATGCGCGAGCAAGCGCGCTGAGCCGGCGTGCGTTGAAACGAAGCCCTGCGGCGGCCGAAGCCGATGCAGCGAGCGCGGCGAACCCGGAGGCGCTCGACGCGAGCCCCGCCGCAGTCGGAAAGTGGTTGTGGCTGTTGACCTGGGCCTTCAGCCGCAATCCTGCCTCCCGCCGGACCCGATCGAGCATCGCGATGACCCGCTCGGCTTCTGCCGCGGTCGCCCGCCGGCCGTCGAGCCTCACCACGTCGGACTCGAGCAATGGATCAAACCGGACTCGTGTTTCGGTCACGAGCTGGTCGAGGGTCAGCGAAATACTCGGGACGGCAGGGACGTTCCGCTTCACATCCGCCTTGCCCCAGTACTTGGCGAGCGCGATATTGGCACACGCTCGCGCGCTCGCTTCGGTCGGCGGATCGGTCATGCCGTCACCTCGGCGACGAACGAGCCTTCCCCGAGCACATCCCGCAGTCGCAGCGCTTCATCACGCTTGGGCGCCAGCGCGAACATGCAGCCTCCACCGCCGGCGCCGGTCATCTTGGCGCCCAACGCTCCGGCTCGTCGCGCGGCCTGGCACATATCATCCAGCTTGGTAGTGCACAGCATCAGTGAGCTGAGGAGCGTGTGATTCAGGTCGAGCAACTGCCCGAGCGCGACGTGGTCGCCGGCTTCGATGGCGAGCTTGGCATTGCGCACCAGGACCTCGATGCCCTCGAAGGCCTTGGTGACTCGTTCGCGGTCGTTCTCCAGCTGCCTGCCAACCGACGCAACCATCTCTTTTGTGCTCGAGGGCTCGCCACTGTAACCGATGACCAAGTGCAATGGCTTGTTCGAGTGCAGCGGTCGTAGTTCATCGCCCTTGCGATAGAGCGCAACGCCTCCGATGGCCGACATCGTGTTGTCGATTCCAGACGGATTGCCGTGAAAGATCTTCTCCCAAGCGAGCGCGGCCGTCGCGAGCGCCGTCCGCGACCGGTCGACGCCGAGGGCCTCGTCGATGGCGTCCAGCACGGCTACGCCGATTGCTGCGGAGCAGCCGAGGCCCGCGCCAGCCGGGAGGTCCACCTTGGCGCTGACCTCTAGCGCAGGACGTGAGGGATACATTGCGAGCGCAGCCGCGAACGCGCGTTCGAGGGGCTCGTCCCCGTTCGAATCGGGCCCGAGCGCCAAGTCCCAGGGCGAGAGGCGCAGGAGGTCACGCTCGGCTGTCACTGCTTCGGCAGTGACGCCCCGTTCGATCCCGACCGCGATTGCCGGGCAACCATGAACGACGGCATGTTCACCGAGCAAGATGACCTTGCCTCGCCCGAAGCCCATCAGGTCCCTCGGTCCGTGAGCCGCCGCGTCACTTCTTGGAGCAACTGTTTGGCGTCGTCGTCGAACGGGCTTGCCGCGAGTGCGCTCCGTGCCTCGTCGGCCAAGAAGCTGAGCCGCGACTCGACCTCGTCCTTGGCAGCAGAAAGGGCTTCAGTAGCGGCGCGAACCTCGTCATCAGTGGCCTCAGTGCGCCCCCAGACGCTTGCCAACACCATTCGCTCCGCTTCGCTCGGGCCGAGCCTGCGAAAGGCCGCGACGACAGCGTTGTGCTTTCCGTGCCGAAGGTCGTCGCCCGGCTTTCCGGTTTGTTGCGCGTTCCCGAAGGTTCCAAGAAGGTCGTCTCGCAGCTGAAAAGCGACCCCGAGTGGCGCGGCCCAACTTCGGAGGGACTCCATGCCCGCTTCGTCCGCGTCGGCGAGGACTCCGCCGAGCTCGGCCGGTCCACGCGTCGTGTAGCTCCCGGTCTTCAAGTCATGCATGCGCTCGACGTCCGCGTCCGTCATGAGGTCGAGCTGCTGCCCGGCAAACACTTCCTTTTGGATTCCGACGAAGAGTGCCAAGCCCTCGTCTCGGCGGCTCTCCGGAAAGCGGCCGTCGAGTAGAAGCTCCCAAGCGAAGGTCGAAGCCAGATCTCCGGCGAGGATCCCTAGGCTGGCGCCCAGATGGTCGTGACGGTGCTTCTTCTGGAAGGCGTAGTGCACGGCAGGCCCACCGCGGCGCTCCTTGTCCTCGTCCATCCAGTCGTCGTGAATCAACAAGTACGTCTGCAGAAGCTCCAAAGCCGCGCCAACCTCGAACGTCGTGCTGAGGTCGTTGACGCCGCTGGCCGCCCGATACGCTGCCGCGGTGACGATGGGCCGAAGCCGCTTACCCCCACGCATCGTGAGGTCGCGGACCTCGGTGACCAGCTCTATCGCTTGCGGCGAGTGCCGCGTCGCTTCCACGCACTTCGACTCGAAAAACCGTTCCAGGATGGCGTCAACGCGCTGGCGGATACTCCCCATCCAAGACTCGATATCCATTTGCCCTTGCGCCACGGTGTCAGTGTCCTTATTCCGAGCTACGTACACGGCGGGACGCTGCCGAGCAAGCAATGCGATGACCGCAGATATTGAGCAGAGAAAGGCCGATCATCTGGATCTGTGCGCGACCGACGAGGTCGCGTTTCGGCACCGCACTACCCTCCTCGAATGCGTGCGCCTCGTACATCAGGCGCTCCCCGAGGCCGACTTCGATTCGATCGACACTCGCGTCCGCCTGCTTGGCAAAGAGCTCCGCGCCCCGTTGCTGATCGCCGCGATGACCGGCGGGCATGAACGCGCCGCCGAAATCAACCAAGCGCTAGCCTCGATCGCAAACGAGCTCGGTTACGCATTCGGGTTGGGAAGTCAACGCGCGATGCAGAAGCGCCCTGAGACGAGTTGGACGTACCAGGTGCGCGCGCACGCGCCGGATGCCCTTCTCTTCGGCAACGTTGGTGTCGTGCAGGCGCGTGATCTCTCCACCGAGGCAATCGCTCAAATGCTGGCCGATGTCGGGGCTGACGCTCTCTGCGTGCACATGAACCCGGCCATGGAGCTGGTTCAGCCCGAAGGCGATCGGGACTTCGGCGGTGGCTTCCAAACCTTCCAACGACTCTGGTCCGAGCTCGACGTACCCGTCATTGCCAAAGAGACGGGGAGCGGGATCAGTCGAGAGGTCGCTGCCAGGCTCCGCGCGATTGGCATCCGGCACGCCGACACCTCTGGTGCAGGCGGCACTTCGTGGGTCGGTGTCGAAACATTGCGCGCGGAGGGTGACGGGCAGGCGCTCGGTGAGGCCCTATGGGATTGGGGTATTCCTACCGCCGCGTCGGTTCAGTATTGCGTCAGCGCCGGGATGACGACGATTGCGACGGGCGGCATCCGCAGTGGCATGGACGTGGCCCGCGCGATTGCCCTCGGCGCGAGCTGCGCCGGCATCGCGCGGAACGTCTATCAAGCGTTACTCGAAGGTGGTGTCGACGGAGCGCGCTCGTTTTTATTGCGCGTGGAGCGCGAGCTCCGTTCCGTCATGCTGCTCTGTGGCGCCAAGACGGTCGAAGAGCTTCAACAGGCGCCACGTGTAGTGACCGGCGAGCTCCGCGACTGGCTCGCCTAGTGTGCGGATCTTTTCGCCTGTGGTCGGCTTACCTCCTCGCTGGCGCTACGCGCTGCTGCTACGCAGCCCTGCGAG
>JBGUEF010000002.1:0-42657 GCA_041821485.1 Deltaproteobacteria bacterium | reverse complement strand
TGTGCCGCGGGCTCGACTATGCGCACCGGCACCGTGACGATCAGGGTGAGCCGACCCGAATCGTTCACCGTGACGTCTCCCCACAGAACGTACTGCTGAGCTTTGCCGGCGAAGTTAAGATCGCAGACTTTGGCATCGCCAAAGCCGATTCGAGACGAAGCGATCCGGAGTCCGGGATCATCAAGGGGAAGTACTTCTACATGTCGCCCGAGCAGGCGTGGGCTGAGCCGCTGGATCACCGGAGCGATATCTTCTCGGCAGGGGTTGTGCTGTGGGAGCTCCTGGTTGGGGAGAGGCTTCATAAGGAGAGCCAGGTACAGTTGCTGCTCGACGCCGTCCGCCGGGCCGAGGTGCCTGCGCCATCCTCCGCTCGCGCCGAAGTTCCCGGAGAGCTCGATGCGATCGTGGCCCGCGCTACTGCCGTCAATCCGGCCGAACGTTACGCGGACGCCGGGAAGATGGCCGATGCCCTGGTCGAGTACCTGGCTCGCGGGGAGCCGATTCATGCATCGCGGCAAATCGGCGAGATGCTGGCCGCTCTGCCGCCACCGTCTTCCTCGGGGCGGGGGCAGTTTCCCGCTTCGGAGGTTCCCCAAACGCGGGACCAGGTGGTGACGCAGTCCGTCCAAGAGCGGCGGACGCCCACTGAGCCACCGCTCCGGTATGACCTGGACGAGGGACGGCCGACCGTCGCCGGCTGGCGAAGCCCCACGCCGCGAGGTCGCCGGCACGCCTGGCTCTGGGCGCTCGGCGCTGGATCGCTGCTCGCCGGGCTCGTGCTCTGGTTCCTGTACCGCTCGTGATCCCGCGGCCTAGGGGCGCGGATCTTCGCCGAGGACGACATTGTCGATCAGCCGGGTCGTTCCCAGATGCGCGGCCACCGCGATCAACAGCCGGGTCGGCGGCTCCACTGCGGTCACGAGTGTTTCTGGGTCGACTGCCGCCACATAGTCAACACGGTCGAATTCCGACCGCACTTGCTCCCCTGCGAGCGAACGAAGCGTATCGGAGCTACGTTCGCCCTCAGTCCAGGCATCGTACGCTCGCCGGAGCCCGGACACGATGCCGAGCGCGCGTTCGCGTTCCGATGCGGACAGATATCGATTGCGGGAGGAGAGGGCAAGGCCGTCTGGCTCCCGAACAATCGGACACCCGACGACCTCGATCGGCATGTCGAGGTCGAGAGCCAAGCGTGAGAGGCTCTTCCACTGTTGGTAGTCTTTGCGGCCGAACATCGCGGCGCACGGCCCAGTCAGGTTGAAGAGTTTGGCCACGACGGTGGTTACACCGTCGAAGTGCGCAGGGCGAAACTCCCCTTCGAGCGGCTTGGTGAGCTCGCCGACCGACACCTGCGTTTGGAACTGGGCCGGGTACATGGACTCTGGCTCTGGGGCGAAGACCAAGTCGACTCCGCGTTCGCGGCAGCCCGCAAGGTCGCTCTCGAATGTTCGCGGGTAGCGGTCGAGGTCCTCATCGGGCGCGAACTGCAACGGGTTGACGAAGATGGTTGCTGCGATGAAGTCGGCGCGCTTCTTGGCTTCGTCGATCAGCGAAAAGTGCCCAAGGTGAAGGGCGCCCATCGTCGGCACGAGTCCGACTCTGTGAGAGCTAGCGCGCGCATCATCGCAAGCCTGCCGGAAGTCGGCGGGCTCGCGTGCGACAGTGGTCATCCCTCAGGCCCGTACCCGCCGCGAGCGTCGCGAATGAGGCTCAGGCTGGACGCAGGCGCCGGAGTCTCGCTCTTCTTTACATTGCCGAAGCCGTGCTCTTCGCCCGGGAACGTTCCGGCGCGCACTTCGTCTCCGTAGCGGCGTGCGGCGGCCACGCCTTCCTCGAAGAACTCCGCATATCGCTTCACGAACTTCGGCTTCATATCGCGCGTCAGTCCGAGCAGGTCGTAACAGACCAGCACCTGTCCATCGCAGTGGGGGCCCGCGCCGATGCCAATCGTCGGAATGTCGATCTCGTCGGTGATCCGTTTGGCTAGGTCGGTCGGGATGCCCTCGAGCACCAGGGAATAGGCGCCGGCCTCAGCGACTGCTTTCGCATCGGCCAGCACGCGCGCCGCGGCTCCTTCGGTCTTTCCTTGCACCCGAAAGCCCCCCATGGCGTGAACGCTCTGGGGTGTGAGCCCGACGTGCGCCATGACCGGGATGCCTGCGTGCACGATGCGCTCGATCGTCGGAGCCGCATCGACCCCGCCTTCGAGCTTGACGGCCTGCGCTCCGCCCTCGGATAGGAACCGGCCAGCATTCGTGAGTGCTTGTTCGGTGCTGAGTTGCCAGCTGAGGAACGGCATGTCTCCGACGAGGTGCGCGCGGCGGGTGCCGCGAGCCACTGCGCGACAATGGTAGATCACCTCGTCGACCGTGACGGGGAGGGTGGAGTCCAGCCCCTGCACGACCATGCCGAGCGAGTCCCCCACGAGCAGGACGTCCATGCCGGCATCGTCGAACAAGCGCGCGAACGTGGCGTCGTATGCGGTCACCATGGTGATCCGCTCGCCGTCACGCTTCATCTTGCGAAGACGCGGCACAGTGACGGGCCGGTCGTCGGACGCGTGTCCTTTTCCGCTCATCAGTTTGCTTCGTGTTGGTCGCGGCCAGGTAGATTCCCGGTCCACGCCTTGACGCCCAACAAACATAGCACCGATTCGAAGGCCGTCACCGAGCCAAAAACCACCCTAAAATCAGGGGGCTAGGTGCTAGCCCTGCAACAATGCCGCGATTTGGGCGGCCAGCTCGGCGTCCTCGTCGGAGGTGAGCGCTTCGGCGCGGGTGAGCATGCGGCGGGCCTCCTCGGAGAGGCCGAGGGCGTGAAGCAGCCGCCCGGTCTCGTAGTGATAGAGCGCGTGCCGCTCCTTGTCGCTGCCCTGGCTCAACGCCCGATAGAGGTCGGCAGCGCGCTCGAGGCGCCCGTCCGCTTCGTAGAGCTTGGCCAGCGTCGTGGCGGTGGTCGGCGGAAAGTCCGTGATCTGGTGACTCGTAAAGAACTCGACCACTTGCTCGAGAAAGCTTCGCGCATCATCGGGTTTTTCTGCCAGCTCGGAGGCCAACCCGAGCTCTTCGAGGAGCCGCCAGTCCGTCCCGGCCTTCCTGCCCAGCTCGAGCGAGGTATGGAGCACATCGAGGGCCTCGGCGCCGTGCCCGCTGGCGCGCAGGAATGCCCCCATGGCGAGGTACGGCCGGTAGTCTTCGGGAAGGGCGTGTACGGCGCCCTCGAAGTAGCCCATCGCCTCCTCGAAATCCCCGGCGTCGTCGGCCAGGCGTGCGAGAGCGAGGTTGGCTGCCAACTTGGTTTCGCCCCCTTCGTCGTCCTGCAGGGCCGCCAAGAAGCTCTGCAATGCCTCTTTGCCAGCTGGCACATCGTCTGCGAGCAGCCGTGCGCGCCCCACTTCCAGCCACAGGTATCGTGGCTCCGGCGCATCGGCGAGCAGCATTTCGAGCTGAGCCCGTGCATCGTCGAATTGCTCCTTGTGCATCGCGAGCAATGCATCGACCAGGACGTCCCCATAGCTGTCGTATTCGTCGGCCTGGGCTTCGTCCCACTGGCCCATCAGCAACGCGACACGCTCCTCGTCAGTGATCTCCGTGGCCGCAGCGTGCTCCTGCGCTTCTTTCACCTCGAGCCCATCGAGCAATCCTTGCGCCTCGTCGCGAATGGTTTCGTCGCCCGCGACTTCGAGTGCGCCCTCTAGCTCCTGCTCGGCCAGCTCGATCGACCCCTGCGCGAGATAGGCCTTTGCTTCTTCGATGCGTTGGCGCGCGATTTCATCGGTGCAGCGCTGTACCTTGTCGGCGAGCGCTGCCCGCGCCCCCTCCGCAGAGGCAGCGAGGGCCTTTTCGTACACGAGCTTGGCAGGGCCGTAGTCGCCTGCCGCATAAAGCGCGTCGGCTTTCTTCTCGAGCTCCTCGGGGTCGGCGGAAAACAGTTTCTTCAGTAGGCTCATGACTCGAACTTCTTGGCTCTGCGCTTGGCAGCCTGCTTGAGCGGGCCGGGGATACCACGGCTGCGGGACAGCGCACGCAGGTCATTGCGGCGGAGGTGAGCGAGGAAAGTCATCGACAGGGCCAGCGGCGTCTTTGGGTTGTTGCACAGGTGACGCTTGATCTCGTAGCTCCGAAGCCACTCCCGCTTCCTGCCGATGAATCGAAGCACATCCTCCGACACCTCGCGGCTCTGCGCTGCGTTCTTGGCCTCGCTCTCGCCCATCGCCGGAGAGGCGACTGCTGCCATCGCTACCACGCGGTTCGGGTCCCGCACTAGGATCGAGCGCGCCGCCGCGTTGCCGAGAAGCGCCATCCTGATCTTCTCGCCGATGTTCATGTCTCGGATCTTGGTCTGCAACGGGACAAACTCTTCCTTTGTCGCCTCGGTGCCATCGATCTTGTCGCGCTCGACGGCGTCTTGGTCGGCGTCTTCTTGGAGGGCCTTCGAGAATGCGTCGTCGCTCGGCAGCGGCTCGTCGCCCGCTTCGGGGATCAGCTGGCCTTGAATCGCCTTCTTGAGCTCGTCGAACATTGGAATGCCCGTCAGCTCGACCCCATGGCGGGCGGCAAGCTCGATGAGACGGTCGGCAGTCGACATGCGCGTGTTGCGATTCTTATAGAGTGCTTCGATGATCTGCGGCGCGCCTAGGAGCCGTTGCTGGTTGACGGAGATGATCTCGGTGATGCGCTCCGGGCAATGCGTCGAGATCTTTGCGAACGTTGCGTCGGCGACCGCGTGGTTCTGGACGAGCCGCTCCAAGACTTGGTCGTTGGTCGAGAATCGGAGCGCGACCTCGTGGAAGACTGCCGGGTGCAGGTTCTGCTCACAGGCGGGAAGAAGCACTCCCTCCGGCAACTCTTGCAAGGTGTCCCCTGCCGACTTGGAGATCCCTGGGTCAGCATCGGCGGTGAGTTGCACGAGCAGCAGCACGAGGTCGCCGCCCTTGACCGGGACCATCCCCCGAGCGGCCATCATCCTTGCGGGGGCTGGGCTGTTGGGATCGGCAAAGCGCCGGAGCCGTTCAGGCACTGCTTCGATCGGTATCGGTAGCTCCGGGGTTGCCAGCATCGGTCTACCTTCCGGTGAACTCGGGTTCCCGCTTTTCGAGGATCGCGCTCACACCTTCCTTCGCATCCTCGGTGGACAAGCTCGCCGCTTGGAGGCCAGCTTCTTCGAGCGCGGCCTCGCGGATCTCCCAGCGCAGCCCGCGGCGGATCGAGGCCTTCATCTGCTGGACGGCCATCGGAGCGGACGCCGCGATCGCGCTGGCGAGCCCCATCGCGGCGGGGAGCACCTCTGCGGGCTCTTCGGCGTGCGTGACCAGCCCGATGCGGAGGGCTTCGTCTCCTCGGATGAGTCGGCCGGTAAACAGCAGCTCTGACGCATAGGCCGCCCCGACGAGATGAGGGAGCAAATAGCTGATGCCGAGTCCAGAATGGATTCCTAAACGCGCGAAATTGACGCCGTATTTTGCGTCGACGTTCGCGACCCGGATGTCGGCCAGCAGGGAGAGGCCGAATCCACCGCCGACGGTGTGGCCGTTCATCGCTGCGATGACAGGTACCTCGACGTCGAGCACCTGCAGAAACGGCTCGTACATCGCGAACGACGCGTCACGGGATGGCTTGCCAAGATCAGTGCGCTGCATGGACGACCTGAGATCGGCGCCCGCACTAAAACAGCGGCCTCTACCGGTAATGACCAGGCATCGGATTTCGTCGTCGCTCCGCGCCTCCCCGATCGCCTCCGAAAACGCGTCCAAAAGCTCGGGAGTCATGGCGTTCCGTTGATCGGGGCGATTCAAGGAGATCAGCCCAATTCGGTCCGCCGCCTCATACAAGACCGCTCGCTCGCCCATGCTGCGGCAACTCTAGCCGGAGCAGGGCCCGTGGCAACCGCGGGTTCTTGGCCGATTTCTTGCCCGCGAGAGGCCCCCGGGGTAGCCGGATTCTATGCAGGGAACCAAGGTTGTTCGGCCGTTTCCGTTCTTTCGTGCCGGAGCGCGCGCAAGCCAGCCGCAGCTGTCCAAGCCGATTCTGGTACTGGAGGACGTCTACAAATTCTTCCGACCCGACCAGCCGACCCTTCGAGGGGTCGATCTCTCGGTCGAGCGCGGCGAGTTCGCGTTCATCACCGGGCCGAGCGGTGCCGGCAAGAGCACGCTTCTGAAGCTCGTGTACCGCGAGCTCAGGGTCGATGAAGGCCGGGTGCTCTTCTGCGGCCGTGACATCGGAAGGCTGACGGACAAATCGATTCCCTTCCTTCGGCGCAACCTCGGGATCGTGTTTCAGGATTTCCGGATCATCGATCACTGGACCGTCTTCGAAAACGTGGCCGTGGCACTCGAGATCGTCTCGATGCCACAGCGGCTCATCCGATCGCGGGTGGCTGAGGCGCTCGAGCGTGTCGGCCTGGCGGGCCGCGGTCCGGAGCAGACCAGCAACCTCTCCGGTGGCGAGAAGCAGCGTGTCGCGGTCGCCCGAGCGATCGTGCCCGAGCCCGCGCTCATCCTGGCGGACGAGCCGACCGGCAACTTGGACCCGCATCTCGCGATCGACATCCTGACACTCTTCGAAGAGATCAACTCGACCGGGACGACGGTGTTGTTCGCAACGCACGACCACTCCCTGATCTCCAAGCGGGACCACCGCTTGATTTCGATCGACGACGGCCGCGTCTCAGAGGCTCAACAAGGCCTCAAGCATTGGCAAGGTAGCAGCGGCATTCACACGCTGGTGGGGTGAAACGATGGACGTGAAGAACGCAATCACGCGGGCGAGGCGGGGGCTTCGCGAGGAGCGACGGTTGTACATCGTGGCGGTCACGAGCCTGGCCGTCGCGTTCATATGTCTGGGGGCGACGCTGCTCGGCGTCACCAATCTGGACGCGGCAGCGACACGCTGGGGTCAGAGCGGACGCATCACGCTCTTCCTGAAAGACGACGCCGATCCGCAGGACACCGCGCAGCTGCGCGTCGTGCTCGAGGGTCTGGCGGACGTGAGTGAGGTAACGCACGTCACGCCGACGCAGGCGCGCGAGTCATTTCTCGAAGAGGCGGACGTGGGAGCGGACCTGAGTGCGCTCCCATCGGAGGTGTTTCCAGCGTCGCTCGAGGTGGCCCTGGTTCAAGGCGTGACCCGCGAACGGAGCGAATCGATCGCGACGCGGCTCGCGCAGTTTCGGGCGGTGAGCGATGTGGAGAGCTACGGAACCTGGTTCCAGAAGCTCGACCAGTTGCTCTGGGGCGCGCGCATGTTGGCCCTCGGGCTCGCGCTGCTGGTGATGTTCTGCGTGGTCGCCGTGATCGGCAACACGATTCGCTTGGCTGTCGCGCGTCGACGGCAGGAGATCGAAGTCATGAAGCTCTGCGGCGCGACCAACGGCTTCGTCAGAGGGCCGTTCGTGCTGGAGGGGATGTTCCAAGGGTTCGCGTCGGCGCTTCTGGCAATCCTGGCGCTCTTAGTTGGATACCTTGCGCTTCACGAGTCGGTCGATTCGACCTTGGCCGCGTTGACCGGGAGCCGGGTCGTCTTTCTCGGCGCGTGGACCCTGGTGGCGCTGCTGGCGGGGGGCGCCGTGATCGGTGCGATTGGGAGCGCTGTGTCGGTGCGACGCTATCTCTCGGTGTGAAATGAAAAGCAAAAGCAGATTCTGGGTTTGGATCACGGCGGGGCTTTTCGCAGTTGCGGCGGGAGCTGCCGCCGAGCAGGACCTCGGGGTCGACGGCTTGACGGATGTTGCCTCGGTGGAAGGCAAGATCGCAGAGAACCTCGCCCGCGTCGAACATGCGCAGACGCGGCAAGCGCAGATCGACACGGAGATTTCTGGTCTCGCGGATAAGCGGGACGAGGCCGAGGTTCGCCTCCACGAGCGCGCGCGCGCCCTCTATCGCATTCGGCGCGCTGGAATGCTGCCGGTTGCCGGAGGTTTCGACGCATTGATGGGGCACCTCGCACGAGTGCAGCGGCTCTCACGAATGGTGAAGGGCGACCTCGATACGATGGACTTCCTCGGGGAACGCGGCTCCGCGCTTCGAGTCGAGAAGAACGAGCTCGCCGATGCGCTCCAGGAGGCCCAGGTCGCCTTGCGGGCGCTCGAATCCAAGAAGGAAGAGCTCGAGCACAGCCGCCGCAGTGCTTCGCTATTCCAGGGCGCGCTTCGAGGCGAGCCGCAAGAGGCGCCGAACGACGGGGTGAGTTACGGCCGAATCCGCGTGTCCGGCGACATGGATGACCTGGGCGACGGGTTTGCCCAGATGCGCGGACAGCTGGCGCTGCCAGTGCAGGGTTCGATGCGAATCGGCGAAAGCAGCCGCGAAGGCGCAGCGGGCCTGGAGTTCTACGGGCGTGCAGGCGGACCCGTCCGCGCCGCAGCAGACGGCAGAGTGGCCTTCGCCCGCAACTACGGCGCCTACGGCCTCATGGTCATCATCGACCACGGCAGCAGCTTCTACACCGTCTACGGCGGCCTAGGCTCCACCGACGTCCAGGTCGGGGACTGGGTAGGCATGAGCACCCGCGTAGGAACCCTAGACACCGCCAGCCCCGACGCCATCCTCTTCTTCGAAGTCCGCCGAGGCACCCGCCCCCTAGACGCAAGAAGCTGGCTAGGCCTCTAAAAAAGGGGACAGTCCCCTTTTTGAAAGGGTTAATTTGCTCGGCGGGAGCATCGCAGACGGGCGTGATAGGCTGCTGCGCGGCGGAGGCAGTATGAGCTATCGGGATTTCATCAATTCGTTCTCAGTTACGCCGGTTGGCCGCTCGATTGCGCGAACGGTTTCTGCTCGGCTGGATCCGATTCTGTACAAGGTCAGCGGAGGGCGTTTCACCTCGGCTGGGCCCCAAGTGATTCCCCAACTCGTGCTGACCACGACCGGCCGCAAGTCGGGCAAGGAGCGTACGGTCCAGCTGGGGTACACCCAAGATGGCGACGACGTCCTGGTGGTCGCGAGCAACTTCGGTGGCACGAACCACCCGGCATGGTCCTACAACCTCGACGCGAATCCAAAGGCCAAGATCCAGCTCGGCTCGGAGAAGAGAGAAGTCGTCGCATCGCGTCTGACGGACTCGGAGAAGGCCATCCTATGGCCGAAGATCGCCGACACGATTCCGCAGATGAAATCCTACGTGAAGAGGACGGAGCGGAATATCAAAGTTTATCGGCTGACGGGCGCCTAGCCGGCGCAAGCGTCAGCTTGCGAAGCGCGCGTCTTTCAGCACTCTTGCTCCCCCATGACGAAGATAGTCAAAATCGCTAGCGCCGCTTCGCTTGCTCTCGTCCTGGCCATCCCCGCGATGCACCATCTTACTGCATCCACTGCGAGCGCTCGGAGCAACTACAAAATCAAAGGCGAAGTTCAGGTGCAGAGTGGCGGATACCGTCACGTGGTCATCATCAAGAACAAGACCCGCGACTGGCTGAACTGCGAGGTGTGGACCGACGTCGATCCGCAGCCGCCCCACAGCACGAGAGTTGGCCCGCGCAACACGCGTGAAGTGGTCATTCGAACGCGTGCTGAGGAGGACGAATTCATCCCCTACGGCTACTGCCGTAACAACTAGCCTGAGGGGATTAACCCTTTCAAAAAGGGGACTGTCCCCTTTTTCTACTGGGCTACGGCGCCGATTGTGAGGGCGTAGGCGAGCAGGGTTTCCATGTCGGCGTCGCTGATCTTGTCCGGGCCGAAGGCGGGCATGTCGTCGCCGCCCGAGCGGACCTTCCAGCGCATCTGTGACGGCGAAGCACCTTCGCCTGCGATCTTCGGGCCGTCGCCTTCTTCACCACCGGGGTGGCAGCCTTCGCAGAACTCCGCGAAAACCTCGGTGCCTGCGGCGACATCGGTGGAGCCAATCGGGTAGTCCAAGTCTTCCAACGAATAGGCAGTCGTGCCGGAGGACTCCTTGGAGCAGCCGTACGCGACCGCCAACATGCCGACCATCAAGCCCAAAATCAGTGTCTTCCCCATCTTCTTCCCTTTCCCCAGGGACGCCGCTACGCGCGCGGCGCTCCTTCGTTCCCCTTGCGTCGCAACTTTAGCAGTTTTTCGCCCTGGACCTGAAGCGCTTCGGTGTCGTCGCTCAGCAGATCGCTGTGACAGGCTGCTTTTTCCGCTTCGCCCACGGCGCTCTTCGTCTTGCCGGCCAGTCGATGAATCTCCTCGGGGGACAGGTGGCCGCGAGCCCGGAGAATCTCTTGCTGCTCTGGTGTGAGGGCGGCTGACTTCATCACGCGTTCCCGTTCGAAGCCGCTAGCCTTGCCGGATTCGAACTCGACGATTTCTTTGGAAATCCGCACAGAGCACCAGTCGTGCCCACACATCGCGCAGAAATCGGTGTCGACGTCCAGGTCCTCGTCGTGAAACGCGCGCGCGGTGTCGCTGTCGAAGGCGAGGTCGAAGTGCTTCTCCCAGTTGAGCGCCGCTCGCGCCCGGGTGAGGTCATCGTCCCAGTCGCGGGTGCCCGGGATCCCGAGGGCCACGTCTGAGGCATGGGCAGCGATCTTGTAGGCGATGCACCCCTGCTTGACGTCGTCCTTCTTCGGTAAGCCCAGATGCTCCTTCGGCGTCACATAGCAAAGCATGGCCGCTCCGTGATACCCGGCGGCGGTTGCGCCAATCGCGCTCGTGATGTGGTCGTAGCCGGGGAACACATCGGTGACGAGCGGGCCAAGCACATAGAAGGGCGCGCCGTGACAGCGCTGCCGCTGAAGCTTCATGTTGTACTCGACCTGGTCGAACGGAACGTGTCCCGGCCCTTCGACCATCACCTGGCATCCCTTTCGCCACGCGCGTTCGGTGAGATCACCGAGCCGGTCGAGCTCGCCGAGCTGCGCCTCGTCCGTTGCATCGGCAAGCCCGCCAGGCCGCAGTCCGTCACCCAAGGAGAACGATACGTCGTACTCCCGCATCACGTCACAGATCGCCTCGAAATGCGTATACATCGGGTTCTCTTGGCCATGGTGCAGCATCCACTTGGCCAGCAGGGAGCCGCCGCGCGACACGATCCCGATGAGACGTTTGCGAATGAAGGGCAGGTGCTCTCTCGCCACACCGGCGTGGATGGTGAAGTAGTCGACGCCCTGGCGGGCCTGGTGCCGCAAGGTCTCGAGAATCACCTCGAGAGTGAGCTCCTCGATGCTCCGGCCGATGATCATCGAGTAGATGGGAACCGTCCCGATCGGCACACGCGCGTTGGCGATGATCGCTTCACGGGTTGCATCGAGGTCGCCACCCGTCGAAAGGTCCATCACGGTGTCCGCGCCCCAGCGCTCGGCCCAACGAAGCTTCTCGACTTCCTCGTCGGTGCCGGATGACACCGGTGACGCGCCCATGTTTGCGTTGATTTTCGTGAGGCCTGCCCGCCCGATGCACATCGGATCCAACGCATGCTCGAGATGCATCCTGTTGGCTGGAATGATCATCCGGCCGGCGGCGACTTCGTCACGCACTTGCTCCGGACTGAGGTGAGGTTCACGTTCGGAGACCCGCCTCATGGCGGGCGTCACGATGCCGAGGCGCGCATGCTCCAGCTGCGTCACAGGCTCAAAGCCCGCAGGTGGATGCCAGCCGCCAGCTTCGAAGCGCCAATCCTCCGGCATGAAGTCCCAGGCCGTCTTGTCGCTCGGTGGCGGCATGCCGGGGGTGTCGGGTGACGAAAACGTGCGGGGACCGCCAATGTCAGGTGGGTTCGCGAACGAACCAGGCGTGGTGCCCGCTGCCTGGCTCGACGGGTTGTGTGCGCCCCGGAGGGGAATCTTGAAGTCTTGCATCATGCTCCTCGTGCAGGGAAGAAGCCGACGGGTCGCTTCCCTACGCCGGTTCAAACCGGATCAGGTTCGACGGGTCCCTCTCAGCCTTTGCGGCGCCCCGAGCGAAGGCCGACTCTAGCACGACCCCCAGAGCACGGCTATCCTCCGCGCCTTCGCGACCAGGAGCAGCATGACCTCGACCCCACTCTATCGCTCGCGCCCCAGCGGCTTTGAAATCCAACCTGCATCCCAGGCCGAGGCGCAGAAAATCGACGATATCATCTATCTGTCGGAGGGCCTTTCCAACTCGTACCTGATCACGACGCCCGAAGGCCGGGTCGTGATCAACACCGGGATGGGCTTCGAGGCGCCGGTCCACAAGCGCAATTTCGACGCCATCGATGACAGTCCGGTGCGCTACATCTTTCTCACCCAAGGCCATGTCGATCACGTTGGCGGCGTCGATTTTTTTCGCGAGGAGGGCACGCAGCTGGTCGCGCACGCGAACAACCAGTCCCACCAAGCGGACGACGGCCGCATCGCGGCGTTTCGAGCGTCGCGCAGCGCGTTTGCGTTTGCCGATGCGATTGCGCGCGCCTGGACATACATCCAAGAGCACGTGGGAGGTGGCATCCCCGCGCAATCGCGCCCGACGCCAGACATCACCTTCGACGACCGCTACGAGCTCGAGCTGGGCGGGGTGCGGATGGAGCTGATCTCGACGCCTGGAGGCGAGACGACCGATTCGATGATCATCTGGCTACCCGAGCAGGAGGTCTGCTTCTGTGGGAACCTCTTTAGCGCGCTGTTTGGTCACTTTCCCAATCTCGTCACGGTTCGCGGTGACCGGTATCGCGAGGCGCTGGGCTTCATCGATTCACTCGAGCGTGTGCTTGCGCTCGAGCCCAAGCTGCTGTTGACCGGCCATCACGGCCCGGTCGTCGGAAAGGAAACGATTCGCGAGGAGCTGACGCGACTGCGCGACGCCGTTCGATACGTTCACGACGAAACCGTGCGCGGCATGAATCATGGCAAGGACATCCACACCCTGATGCGTGACATCCAACTTCCGCCGGAGCTCGAGGTCGGGGAGGGCTACGGCAAGGTGTCGTGGAGCGTGCGGGCCATCTGGGAAAACTATGCGGGGTGGTTTCATCACAGCTCGACGACTGAGCTCTATCCGGTGCCAGTGAAGAGTGTGCACGGAGATTTGGTGGAGCTTGCTGGCGGCCCCGATGCAGTGGCACAGCGGGCCAGGGGCAAGCTCTCTTCGGGCGAGCCGGTCGAGGCGATTCATCTGGCGGAAGTTGCGCTCACTGCCGAACCCACGAACATCGCTGCGCTCGAAGTGATGGTGGCCGCGCATGAGCAGCTCGAACGGGAGAGCGAAAATTTCTGGCTCACGCAGTGGCTGCGAAAGCAACTAGCCGATCTACGCTCAATCCTCGAAGCGGCGAAGGCCAAGGAGGGCCAGCCGTGACCGATGGGGCGAACGACATCAGAATCGACGACCTCAGGGCGCCGGTTCTCACGCCGATGCAGAAGATGGTGATCGATGGCTTCGCCGGGGTCGAGCTCGAGTTCACCGAGGACGCGGTGCTGCGGGAGGCCCAGGAGCGCACCGGGCTTTCGGATTTCGGACCCGACGACTTTCGTGAGCGACTTGCGGTCTGGTGCCAGGCGGTCGATGAGGACGCGGACCTCGGGCCGATGGGACAGGTGCGATTCTTTGGAGACATGGTGCGGTACGCGGCCAACCGACTGCGTTTTCACGACCTGATCAAACGGCACCCCGAAATCCTGGACATCGAGATCCGCAAGCCGATCATCATTGCCGGGCTTCCCCGCTCGGGGACGACCCACCTGTTGAACCTGATCGCGGCCGACACGCGTCTCCGCTCGCTCCCGTACTGGGAAAGCCTCGAGCCGATTCCCGACGCCAGTACAGCGCCCGGGCCCAAAGAGCGGGATCCGCGATACCTGAAGTGTGCCGGCGAGTACCAGATGTTCGGACAGATTGCGCCGCTCCTCAAGAACATGCACGACATGACGCCCGACCACGTGCACGAGGAAATCGAAGTCGGGGCGCTCGATTTCTCCACGTTCCTTCCGGAGTGGCTCGCCGTGGTGCCCCGGTGGCGCGACTACTACTACGCCCACGACCAGCGACCGCACTACGAGTACATGAAGAACGTTCTCAAGGCGCTGCAGTGGATGCACGGTCCCGACCGCTGGATTCTCAAGTCACCCCAGCACTTGGAGCAGCTGGGGCCCCTGATCGAGACGTTCCCTGATGCCACCGTGGCCCTTACACATCGCGATCCGGTGTCGGTGGTCGCATCTGCCATCACGATGCTGACCTATGGTGACCGGATGCGTCGCACCAAGGTGGACCCACCGGCGGTCGCGGCGTATTGGAGTGAGCGGGTGGAGCAACTCCTTCGCTCATGCGTGCGTGATCGTGACCAGCTTCCCGCGTCGCAGAGCATCGACGTGCTCTTTCACGAGTTCATGGCGAATGACGTTTCGATGGTGGAGCGCATCTACGAGGTCGCTGGCCTCGAGATGACGGAAGAGGCGAGGGCGTCGCTCGACCAGTACATGACAGAGAATCCGCGTGGGAAGCACGGGCGGATCCTCTATGACCTTCCAGGCGACTTCGGGGTTGACCCGGAAGTTCTTCGAAAGCGCTTTGACTTCTACTACGAACGCTTCCCGATTCAGATGGAAGCGTGATGAAGCCCAAGGCGGTCGACAACGCGCTCACCTACGGGACCTTTCCGGTCGTGTTTGGTGGCGTGATGGGCGTCGGGGTCTACGGCGTGGCGCAAGGTTGGAGTCCGGTCGCGACGGTCATGGGGCTGACCGGAGCCGTCGTTCTACTGTTGCTCGTCCTCGAGCGAGTTCACCCCTATCAGGACGCATGGCTTCACAGTCACGACGATATTCGGACCGACCTCATCCACAACCTCGTCAACTTCTGGATCCCTGAAGTCTACGCGGTGTCGTTCGTCGGGGGTCTCACCGTAGGAGCGGCCTGGCTCTCGAACACGCTCGGGATGGAGCTTTGGCCGACTCGTTGGCCGCTGCTCGTCCAACTGTTGCTGGCGCTCGTCATCGGAGAGCTTGGGACCTATTGGATTCACCGGTTGATGCACGAGAACGCCTTCCTTTGGCGCTTTCACGCTGCACACCACAGCGCACCCCGGCTGTACTGGCTCAACGCGGGACGCTTCCATCCGCTGGACCTGTTTACGCAACAGTTCCTGGCTCTCACCCCTTTGATTCTGCTCGGCGCGGACACGCGTATCATCGCGCTTCACACGCTCTTCACCGCGGTCCACGGCATGTTCCAACATTGCAACGTGGACATTCGGCTCGGGCCGCTCAACTGGTTCTTCAGCATGGCGGAGCTCCATCGCTGGCATCATTCGAAGCACCTCGAGGAAGCCAACACGAACTACGGGGCCAACATCATCTGGTGGGATATTGTGTTCCGTTCTCGGTTTCTACCGAGCGATCGTGAGCCGCCCACCGAGATCGGAATCGCGAGTTTGCCGAACTTTCCGGGCGGCTACTGGGCACACTTGCTCTCTCCGTTCCGCTGGCATGCGATCGAGGACTCCGCTCGCGCAAATTAAGCGCCTCCAGGAGTTGGGATGGCGTCGGGGACTGCGCTACAGAGAACGTATGGGGTGCGTGCGTACCGGGGGGTGCCTTGTGGCGCTCCTCTTGATGAGCTGCGGAAGCGATGGGGCCTCTCGGTCCGGTCCCGCGCTCGAGTTGCGCGCCGATGTGCAGACCTGTCTGCCCGACGTGTCGGCGGGTATGCCGGCGCTCCTCTCCGACACGGGTTGCTTCGCCGATCTCAAAACGCTCGAGCCTGGACCGGATCTCATTCCCTATGACGTCAACTCGGCGTTGTGGACCGACGGCGCGTTCAAGCCTCGGTATATGGTCGTGCCGAGCCCCGAGCAGATCGCGATCCAAGACGATGGCTCGTGGGTGTTCCCAAACGGGAGCGTCCTGATCAAGGTGTTCGGCTTCGAGTTCGATGTGGGTGATCCGCAGAGCCGACGCGCGGTCGAGACGCGCTTCATGGTTCGGAACGGTGCGGCCTGGGAGTACTCGACCTACCAGTGGAACGACGAGGGCACGGAGGGCGAGCTTCTCGAAGCACGAAAGACCGTCGAATACACCATCCAGGAACGCGGCGAGGGGAGGATCCTCAAGTACCAGTTCCCGGAGTATGACGATTGTGTGACCTGCCACGGACCGGCGATCAACGACGTGCTCGGCCCCAAGACTCGGCAAATCAACCGTGACCGCAACTACGACGGGCTGGTAGCGAACCAGCTCGTTGCGATGGCGGAGATCGATCTCTTGGAGCGGGACGCGGACGAAGAGATCGACCCGAACGCCGAGCTGAGGATGGCAAACCCGCAAAAGGGAGAGGGAACCCTCGACGAGCAGGCCCGCGCATATCTCGACGCAAACTGCTCGCATTGCCATCGGCCCAACGGATATGCGAGCTCGGGCGACCACGGACTCGACTTCCGGCATGAGCTTCCGCTCGAAGACACCGGGATGTGCGACGCGATGAAGTACTTCCCCGAGTGGGCCGGGTTGCCTCGTATCGCTCCAGGAAACCCGGAGGGGTCCGGCATCCTTCAGCGGTTCCTCGTGGAGAACGAGCTGCGAATGCCATCGACCGGGGCGTCGACCGTCGACCCGTTCGGCGCGGAGCTCCTCCGCGACTGGATCGCTCAGATGAACGCCTGTCCGTAGATCGCGGCCTGCGCGCCGGCATGCTATGGCAGGCGCGATGACGCGCTACGATCCAGCGGCGATTGAGCCCAAATGGCAGGCCTTCTGGGACCAAGACGACACGTTTCGCACGCCTGAGGGGAGCGACCGTCCGAAGACGTACATTCTCGATATGTTCCCGTATCCGTCTGGCGCTGGGCTCCACGTCGGGCACCCGGAGGGATATACAGCGACCGACATCGTCGCGCGCTACCGTCGGGCCAAGGGCTACGCGGTGCTCCATCCCATGGGCTGGGACGCGTTCGGGCTCCCCGCGGAGCAGCACGCGATTCTCACGGGCACGCATCCGCGCGACACGACCAAGAAGAACATCGCGACTTTCAAGCGGCAGCTCAAGATGCTGGGCTTCAGCTACGACTGGTCGCGCGAGATCGACACGACGTCGCCGGATTACGTGAAGTGGACCCAGTGGATCTTCCTCAAGCTGTTTGAGCGTGGCCTCGCGTATCAGAGCGAGATTCCGGTCAACTGGTGTGCCGCGCTCGGCACCGTGCTAGCCAACGAAGAGGTCATCAATGGCCTGAGCGAACGGGGAGGGCACCCGGTCGAGCGAGTTCCGCTTCGGCAGTGGGTACTGAAGATCACCGCCTATGCAGACAGGCTCCTAGAAGACCTCGAAGGCGTCGACTGGCCGAACAGCACGCGTATCATGCAGGAGGAGTGGATCGGCCGCTCTGAAGGCGCCGAGGTGAAGTTCGACGTCGCGGGCCATGACGCGAGCATCGAGGTCTTCACGACGCGGCCCGACACCTTGTTCGGCGCGACGTTCATGGTGCTTGCCCCGGAGCACCCGCTCGTCGAGTCGGTCACCACAGATGCCCAGCGAGCTCAGGTCGATGCCTACGTCCAGCAAGCGAAGAACAAGAGCGAGCGCGACCGGCAGTCGAGCAAAGAGAAGACGGGTGTCTTCACCGGCGGGCTCGCGATCAATCCTGTCAACGGGGCCGAGGTTCCGATCTACATCGCCGACTACGTGCTCTGGGGATACGGCACCGGCGCCATCATGGCTGTGCCTGCCCACGACCAGCGCGACTTCGAGTTCGCCACTGCTCTTGGCATTCCGATCATCGAGGTGGTCAGCAGGTCGGGCAGGACCAGCGACATTCCGTTGCAGGAGGCCATGATCGAACACGGCGTTGCAGTGAACTCCGGCAAGTATGACGGGCTCGAAACGGCCGAATTCAAAGAGCGCGTTACCGCCGACCTGGAGGCAGCGGCCAAAGGCCGAGCGCGAGTTGAGTACAAGCTTCGCGACTGGAATTTTTCGCGACAGCGCTATTGGGGCGAGCCCATTCCGGTTTACTTTCCGGTGGAGACCGAAGGCGACCCACGAGCTGGGGCTGATTTCACGATTCGTTACGATCAACCGAAGGCGGTCGACGAAAGCGAGCTACCGTTGCGATTGCCCGAGCTGGACGATTACAAACCCGGCGAGGATCCTGCCGGGGTTTTGGCGCGCGCGCGAGACTGGCGCTTTTTCCAGAAAGACGGGAAGTGGTTCGCGCGCGAGACGAACACCATGCCGCAGTGGGCGGGCTCCTGCTGGTACTACCTGCGATTCCTGGATCCACACAACTCAGAGACGCTGTGCTCATCCGAGCTCGCGCAAAGATGGCTCCCCGTCGACCTCTACGTGGGCGGCGCTGAACATGCCGTCTTGCACCTCTTGTACGCCCGCTTTTGGCACAAAGTGCTCTATGACGCGGGCCTCGTCCCCACCAAGGAGCCTTTCAAGAAGCTCGTTCACCAAGGGATGATCCTCGGCGAAGACGGCCAGAAGATGAGCAAGGCTCGAGGCAACGTGGTGAACCCCGACGATATCGTGGACGCGTTCGGCGCCGACTCATTGCGCATCTACGAGATGTTCATGGGCCCGCTCGAGGCCGCGAAGCCCTGGAACACCAGCTCGATTGCCGGCGTGCGTCGATTCCTCGACCGCGTCTTCACCGTCACGTCGCGCGCAACGCCGGACGCCGAACCAGACGACGCACTCACTCGCTTGTTGCATCAAACGATTCGCAAGGTCACCGAAGACATCGAGGCCATGCGCTTCAACACCGCGATCAGTGCAATGATGGTCCTCACCAACGAGCTGATGAAGCTCGAAGAGATCCCGAGCGAGGCGCTAGGCATCCTCGCAAAGCTCCTGCACCCCTTTGCCCCGCATGCCGGCGAAGAAGTCTGGGAACTGCTCGGCCACCCCCCCAGCATCCAACGCGAAGCCTGGCCCACCTACGACCCCGCCCTCTGCGAACAAGACGAAGTCGAAGTCCCCGTCCAAATCAACGGCAAAGTCCGAGCGCGAATCACCCTCCCCAAGGACGCCACCGAAGCTCAAGCCCTAGCCGCCGCCCAAGCTCTCCCCAACCTCGCCGCACAACTCGAGGGCAAACCCCTCCGAAAAATCATCTGGGTCCCCGGAAAAATCCTCAACCTCATCGCCTAAAGGCGACACTCTCCCCTTATCGGGCGGCGCCGCGTTTTAGTTCGGTTAGGACTAGTTTGGCTATGGATTTCAGGGTTTCGAAGACGCCTTCGCCGGTTGTGGCGACAGCGTTGAAGTCGGGGACCCCGCCCGTGTTGAGCATTTGGCGGAGCTCTTCGGTGGGCGAGACGTTGGGCATGTCTCGTTTGTTGTACTGGATGACGTACGGGACGGTGTCGAGGTTATAGCCCTGTTCCGCGAGGTTGGTGCGGAGGTTGTCCATCGACTCGCTGTTGGCCTCCGAGCGAAGCATTTGCGAATCTGCGACGAAGACGACACCATCGACGCCCTTCAAAATCAACTTGCGGCTAGCGTCGTAGAACACCTGGCCGGGGACCGTGTAGAGATGGAAGCGCGTCTTGAAGCCGCGGATCTCGCCGATCTCGAGAGGTAGGAAGTCGAAGAAAAGCGTTCGCTCGGTTTCGGTCGCGAGCGAGATCATCTTACCTTTCGCATCCGGATTGGTGCGATTGTAGATGTACTGCAGGTTGGTCGTCTTACCGCACAGCCCAGGACCGTAGTAAACGATCTTGCAGTTGATCTCGCGCGATAAGTAGTTGATGAAAGACATCCCCCCAAGCCTCTCCTAGTCAATCATTGAACAAGTTGTCGATGTCGTCATCGGTTATTTCTGAGAACGGTGAACTTCGGAAAGGATCCTGTGCCTTGGCCATCACCATCTCGAAGATTCGCGTCAGGTTCTCGGTTGCTCGCTTCACACGCAAGCGTACTAGGCCCAAGCTTGTCCGATTGTCGAAGATGACCACAAGAATCACGCGACCGCTGACCACTTGAATGTGAACATTCTGCCGAACCCCCTCGTGGTATTGGGTCGCGAACTCCTGCTCCCGCAGCAGCTGCGCGATGCCTCCCGTCGCTGCAATGGTACCCGCTGTGAGCGAGGCGAGGGAAGTCGTATCGATGTCTGCGGTGTCGCCCGAGGCGCTGATCAGCTGGCCGTTCTTGTCGATGACGAAGACCACGCGCGCGTTTGCATCCTGGACCAGCCTGTTGGTCACGGCCTGGACCTGGGCAAACTCCTCCTCGTACATCACCATCTGGGGGCTTGCCATGTTCTGAGCCGTGCTCCTTCGCCTTCTTGAGTGCTATGAGTTCCTAGCAGAGCGCTAGTCGCCGGTAAAGATTTCCGGCCCCACCACTTCCAGCATAACAAGCCGTCACTATAGGCAAAAACGATGCTTCGTTCAGTCCTCCGCTCGATCCGGAATCTGCTGTGTGTCCCGCTCCTGCCAATCTGGGCGATCGCCCGATGGCTATCGCGGCCCAAGGGTCGTTGGGTCGTAGTCCGGCTCAAACCGCGCCTGGTAGAGGCCCGTCAGCCGCTTCCTTGGCTGCGCCGGATTCTCGATGCTGACTCGCTGAGGCGCACCTCGTCCCTGGCGGCCGTTCGCCGGCTTGCTGATTATGCGATCAGGGACTCTCGAATCGAGGGAGTCGCGTTCGTGTTGCCGCCCCTTCAAGCTGGGTGGTCAGTCTGTGCGGGTCTCCGCGAGCAGATTCTCCGGCTCAGGGCCGAGGGCAAGGCCACCACGGTGCTTCTCCCGCGGGGCGGCGGACATCGGGAGCTCTATGTGGCCTCCGCAGCCAAGCACATCTATGCCGCACCGCAGGCCACGATCACATTGCTCGGTTTGTCCGCGCAGTCGCACTACGTGAAGCCGCTTCTCGACCGCATCGGGGTCGAGGTCGAGCCGTTTGCCCGCAAGGAATACAAGACCGCCGCAGAGCGCGTGAGCCGCGACTCCATGAGTGAGTATCAGCGCGAGCAACTCCAGGCGCTCATCGATGGGCACACCGATGCATTGCTCGACGCGCTGGCTCAACGCACGGGCACCACGCCGTCGGAGGCCCGAACGCTCTTCGAAGCGGGCGTGTTCCGCGGACAAGACGCAATCGACGCCCGCCTCATCGATGCGCTCGCGTACGAAGACGAGCTCCCCGGCAAGCTCGGGGTCGACAAGAAGAAAGAAGTCATCGAAGGCGACCGCTACCTCGACTTCAAGGAAGCCAAGCTCTTCCGTCCTTTGCGACGCCGACCTTACATTGCCGTCGTCGCGATCAAGGGGGCCATCTCTGAGTCTGGCGCGCCGACGGGCCGGCGGGCTTCCATCGTGGCGGCCCTTCGTCACGCACGCCGCGACCGCCGAGCGCTTGGCGTGTTGCTCTGGGTCGACTCCCCAGGAGGTTCCGCCGAAGCGTCCGACTTGATTCACCGCGAGGTCGTCCGGGTCAAAGAGAAGAAGCCCGTCGTCGCATACTTCGGCGAGGTTGCCGCCAGCGGTGGGTATTACGTCGCCGCCCACGCGAACGCCATCGTCGCCCAGCCTCTGGGCCTCACGGGCTCCATCGGGGTCGTCTCTGCCCGCCTGATGGCGTCGCAGCTCCTCGATCGCGTCGGGATCCGAACCGAGGTCCTCCAGACGGGCCCTCATGCCGATATCTTCTCGCCTCACCGCCCACTCACTGACGAGGAGCGCGCTCTCATGAATCGAGAGCTCGACGCTTTCTACGACTCCTTCGTCGCGCTGGTCGCGGATGGGCGAGGGCGGCCTGTCGACGAGATCGAGCCGCTCGCCCGTGGCCGAGTGTGGCTGGCCGCCGATGCGCACCGTCTCGGCCTCGTTGATGAGCTTGGCGGCATGGACACCGCGCTCGACCGCCTCAGGGACAGCATCGACGCGCCTCCACGGCTCCGTGAGAGGCTGCGCCCGATGATGGTCGCGAGCTACCGGCTCGAGCCGCCGCCGCCAGCCGCACAGCTCGGCCTCGATGGCTCGGTCTTCGAGGGGCTCCGGGACTTGGCGTTCCTGCTCAGCGAGGGCCCAGCCGTCCTCTACCATGTGATTTCCATTCCCCGGATACGCTGAGCTGCCGAAATTACGCTTTCGCTCGAGGGTCGTTTATCGTGGGTACGGGGAGGCACTCGATGAAGGCAAAGCAGATAGCGTTGGCCCTGTTGCTGGGGGTCATCTTCGGCTGCGGGGGCTCTCAGAAGCCGAAAGCCGGTCCGCTGCCGGAGGGAGCGACCTTCTACGGGGTCTGGCAGTCGCCGCAATACGGCAACATGCACATGTGTCAGAGCGGCAAGCAGGTGATCGGCGACTACATCAAGAACGAGCGCGCCGGGCGAATTCAGGGCGACGTCGACGGCGACCTGCTGATCTTCCAGTGGGAAGACCGCCGGGAGCTGGTCTCGGGCAAGCCACAGATCCGCCGCGGGCGAGGCTATTTCCGAATCCAAATCGGCGAGGACGGCGACCAGTACGTCCAGGGCGAGTGGGGCATGGACGACGACCTATCGGGCGGTGGGCCATGGAACGCGGTCAAGCTTCGCCGGGGCCAGCCCGACCGATGCACGGGTGCGGACGAGCCGGTCTCACTCGAGGAGAAGCAACACCCCTGGGACGAGGAAGACGCCCCGGACGGCTAAGCGGCCGACTCGGCTGGCGGGCAGAACACAACCGAGCATCTCTTGCGGCGCTCCGCGCTGAGGCGAGCACAGAGCTCGGCAAGGTTGTCGTCGTAGTCCACGACGAGGCCTGCGGTGGCTTCACCAGCCGCGTTGTACGCGCAATCATCGAGTGCGACCCAGCGGCCCTGCCACGTCTCTTCACGGCAGATGTCGGCCCAAGCCATGGGATCGGAACCCTCTGGAGCTAGGAAGTTGATGAAGGATGTTCTTCGCTGTTCACTCATCTTGCAGCCTCCGGAGCTTCCTCTGCATCAGCAGCAAATCTCTCGAAGCGGGGCGAGTTTCCATCGCGTTTTGACTCTGCGCAAGCTGAATTAAGGGTTGTGTTCTCGCGGTCTAGGAGTCAAGGATTAATAGGAAAATCTTAGTGAAATCATGCTGTTGAGGCCGTGCCGACATGTGGGCTTCTGCCGTTTTTGTGCACGCTGGTCGGATCTTTGCAGTGCGCGCGAGTTCGTTAGGACGCGATCAGATACGGGCGGCGGGTCGCCGTCTGCGGTTCGGGGGGTTGGAAACCTGGTTGCTTAGCTGGCGAGGCTTTCGAGGAGGCGGTCGAGTTCGTCTCGGGTGTGGAGCTCGGTGGTCGCTATCAAGAGGTCCTGGCGCCAGTCATCTCGAAAGCGGCCGAGGTCGATGCCCGCGATGATGCCTTGTTCGAGCAAGCGACTGACGATGTCGCTTGCGCGGGGGCCGCGGCTGCGCACGACCAGCTCATTGAATACGGCGGCAGCGTACGGAACCTCGAAGCCTTCGAGCTTTTCGATTCCCGACCGGAGATAGTGCGCAGCGTTGAGGCAGCGTTGGCCGGCTTGCTGGAAACCTTGGCGACCGAGCATGGCGGTGCGCATCCCCATGGAGAGCGCGATCAAGCCGTGGTTGGTGCAGATGTTCGAGGTGGCCTTCTCGCGGCGGATGTGCTGCTCGCGGGTCGACAAGGTGAGGACGTAGCCCGGGAAGCCGTCTGCATCGACGGTTCGTCCGACGAGCCGGCCCGGCATTTGCCGGACCAGGGCTTGCGATGCACCAAACAGGCCCACCCCTGGTCCGCCGTACTGAGGCGGGACAGCCAGCGCCTGCCCCTCACCGACGCAAATGTCGGCGCCACACGCTCCGGGGGCGCGAAGCACAGAGAGGGCATAGGGCTCGGCCGTTGCGGTCACCAGGAGCGCACCGTGGGTGTCGGCCACGGCCCGCGCGGCATCGAGGTCCTCGACGCAGCCGAAGAAATTCGGATAGCCCACCGCCAGCGCGGCGGTCTTGTCGGTGACCAGGCCTCGGGCTGCGTCCCAGTCGGTCCGGCCGTCGGCGGCGATCGGCGCCAGGGTGATCGTTGCCTCGGTGTCGAGGCCCTGCACGTAGGTGCGAATGGTCTCGATGTACTCCGGATGCAGCCCGTCGCTCAGTACCACATGAGTGCGCCGCTTGGCGCGGCGTGCCATCAGCACGGCCTCCGCGGCGGCGCTCGCGCCATCGTACATCGAGGCGTTGGCCACCTCGGTGCCGAGGAGCTCACACACGATCGTCTGAAACTCGAAGATGCCTTGGAGCGTGCCTTGCGAGAGCTCCGCCTGGTAAGGCGTGTACGCGGTGTAGAACTCGCTTCGTTGCAGGAGCTGGTCGACGGCCGGCGGCACGTGGTGCTGGTACATTCCTCCACCGAGGAACGACAGCATGTTGGCCCCCTTGCTTGCGTTCGCGAGCGAGGACAGGTGTTGCATGAGCCTCGGTTCGTCGAGCGCCGGCTCGACGTCGAGGGCCTGATTGAGAAGATGCGACGCAGGGATCGCTTGGAAGAGCTCGTCGATGTGCTCGACACCGACGCGCGCGAGCATCACTCGAATCTCCTCGTCGGTGTGCGGAAGGTATCTCACGTTCGTACCGGTTGCTTAGCCGTCGAGCGTTCCGAGGTACTCCTCATACTTGGCGGCATCCATCAACCCCTCGAGCTCGGCTTGGTCGGAAGGACGGATGATGACCAGCCAGCCCTCTTCGTAAGGGTTTTCGTTCACCAGCTCCGGGCTCGACTCGAGATCGGCGTTGACCTCCACGACCTCTCCGCTCACCGGCGCGAACAGCTCGCTCACGGTCTTGACCGACTCGATGTCGCCGAAGCGTTCGTGGGCCTGGACGTCTTCCCCGGGAGCCGGCATGTCGACCAACGTCACGTCACCGAGCTGCTCGACGGCGTACGCGGTGATTCCGACGCGAATGACGTCATCTTCGATGCGCGCCCATTCGTGCTCTCGCGTGTACTGCAGGTTCCTTGGGTACGTCGCCATCATCACCTCTTGTAAAACGGTGTCCTCACTACCACGGCGTCGACTACCTTGCCACGGATCTCGATGCCCAACGCGGTCCCGACCTTGGCGAGGGCCAGGGGCACATAGCCGAGACCGATGTTCCGTCCAACCGTCGGCCCTGGGGAGCCGCTCGTGACCTCCCCGACGGCCTCTCCGCCGGCCACGATCGGGTAGCCATGGCGTGCAATTCCGCGTCCGATCATCTCGAAACCCACGAGCTTCCGCCCGAGGCCGGCGGCTTTGATCGCCCGGAGGGCATCCCTGCCGACGAAGTCTCCGGCGTCGAGCTTCACCACCCAGCCGAGCCCCGCCTCGAGCGGGTGGGTCTCCTCGGTGATGTCGTTGCCATAGAGCATGAGCCGGGCCTCGAGCCGGAGCGTGTCGCGCGCGCCAAGACCGACGGGCTGCAGCCCGTGGGGCTGGCCAGCCTCGAGCAACGCCCTCCACACGGTGACGGCGTCCTCGCTCCCGCAGAAGAGCTCGAAGCCATCTTCGCCGGTGTAGCCGGTTCGGGCCGCCCAGAGATCCACTCCCGCCACGCTCGCACGGGTCACGCTGAAGTACGGAAGCTCGAGCAGGCTCGTTGGCGCACCCAAGTCCTTCATGACCGCCACGGCGTTCGGACCTTGCAGCGCGAGGAGCGCCCATGCATCCGACACGTCGTTCCAGGGTGTCCCGAGGCTCAGGTTCTTTGCGAAATGGCCGACTATTTTGTCGCGGTTGGATGCATTGCACACGACCAAGATCTTCTCGTCTTCCAACCGGTATACGATGAGGTCGTCGAGGATGTGCCCCTGCTCGTTGCAGCACACTGTGTACAGCGCTTTGCCGGTGGCGAGCTTCGACACGTCATTGGTGACGAGCCGATCGATGGCCGCGACCGCCTGCGGGCCTTCGACCAGGATCTCGCCCATGTGCGACACGTCGAAGAGCCCGGCGCGAGTGCGGACCGCTTCGTGCTCCTTTTTGATGCCCTCGTACTGTACGGGCATGCGCCAACCGGCGAAGGGAACGAGCCGCGCGCCAAGAGCCCGGTGCTCGTCGGTGAGTGAGGTTTCACGAAGTGCTTCGGACACGTTGCCCGGAGCTTAGGGACCCGAGGCGTCTGCGCAACCGCCGGGAGAACCGGTCGATATCTGCGCCATGGGTTTGGGCGATACGCTGTGCCTGTGCCGCTCTGGCCGGCGCATCCGTGCGTTTCCGATGGGCGCTGCCGCGGTCGAGGTCGGCTCGCACCCCGATTGTGACATCGTCATTCACGACGCGGGGGTGCCCGCGCGAGCGCTGCTCTTTCAGCCTCACGGGGGCACCGTGTACGTCTACGACCTAGCTAGCGGGCCGGCGCTGGGGGCACGCTCCGTCGTCCCAATCGGGCAGCGGATTGCCGTGGGGGCGGGGTACTCCGTCGCTCGCCTAAAGGCCGAGGCGCCTGTCCTCTTCGAGCCCGGGGGAACGGAGCTGCTCCGCGGCCGCGGTGGGGGGGCGCGGCGGCTTTCGCTCGTAGGGGGTCGTGGTGTTGGCGCACGCGCGTTCCACGTCGGAGAGGAACCGATTTCAGTGGGCGGTGCAGCCGGGAATGCGATCGCGTTGTCTGACCGGGCAGTGAGCCAATACCACTGCCGAATCGAGCCGTCGTCGCTGGGCGTATCGGTTCGCGACCTCGGCAGCACCAACGGCACCTGGGTCGACGGCCTGCGTATCCGACGGCACGAGCTTCGGCCTGGGGCGGTGGTCCGCGTGGGCCGAACCGAGCTTCGCGTGGTGAACCGGGGCACCGCCGCGAACGCACCTTCGGAGGTCGTCATCGAATCGAGCGCGATGCTCTCAGTGATGGCGGAGGTCGATCGGTTTGCGAGGTTGCCTTGGCCCGTCCTGATCCGAGGCGAGACGGGCGTCGGCAAAGAGCATGTGGCGCGAGCGCTTCACGAACGCGGTCGGCGGCAAGATGGGCCGTTCGTGCCTCTCAACGGTGGTGGGCTTCCGCGCGACCTCATCGAGAGCGAGCTGTTCGGACACGAGCGCGGGGCGTTCACGGGGGCAATCCAAGCGCACCGCGGGGCATTTGAGCAGGCGCACGGCGGGACGCTCTTTCTCGACGAAGTCGCGGAGCTGCCGCCCGATCTCCAAGCGAGACTCCTTCGCGTGTTGGAGACGTGGCATGTCCGGCGTGTCGGCAGCGAAGGCACGCGCCGCGTCGATGTTCGATTGGTGTGCGCGACCCACAGAGATTTGCGCGCGATGGTGCAGGAGGGGCGATTCCGCTCGGACCTCTATTATCGAATCCATCGCCTCATCGTCGAGGTTCCACCGCTGCGCGTCCGGCCCGACGACATCACACGGCTGGCCGAGCACTTTCTCCACCAGATGCAGCCCGAACTGGGTGAACGACGCATCGAGCCGCAGGCCCTCGAACGTCTCCACGGGTATCCGTGGCCGGGCAACGTCCGTGAGCTCCGAAACGTGCTGGAGCTCGCCGCGGTCGATAGCGACGGGGCGGTGATCGACCTTGCAGCCGTCGAACGTTCGCTTCGCCGTGTTTCTGAGCCCTTGGCGGTACGCCATTCGGCCGACTCCCTCCGTGAGGCGCTCGAGCACTACGGTGGCAACATGTCTGCGGCCGCCCGGGCACTGGGCATTCCGAGGTCGACACTTCGGGACCGCTTGAAAGGCGCGACGGAGCTCGAGGGCTAAACCCGCCGGCCGAGCGACTCTTTCACGCGTCGAATACGGAGATCGAGGAGGTCCTGCGCAACGCCGTAGATTCGATTGAGGCCCGTCGACTTGGAGTGTCCGGAACGGCGAGGCCTGCAACCTATCGTTACCACGGTCGCCGGAACCTGCGCGCCCAACATTCGAATCGGAAACTCGAAGTTCAGGAAGAACGTGTCGGGTACGAGCTGGTCCGCGTCGAACAGGGAGTGCCGGAAGAGGTACGGGCCGTCGCTCTGCATGCGGACGCCATGGATCAGGAGAATCAGCGCGCGCACGCCGGCCGACAGGACCCTCCGATGAAAGCCGTCGTCCCGATGCTCGTACACGCTGAATACTACATCTGTTTGCTTTTGGGACGCCGCCGCGCGAAGCGTGCCAATCGCATCCGGCGCGATTTGGCCGTCCGCCGGAAGGAACGTGACCCAGCGGCCCTGGGCCGCGCGCACACCGGTCTTGAGCGCCGCACCGATGCCGCGGTTGGTCTCGTGGCGAACCAGCTGGTGCACGGTGCCGGACAGAGCTTTGGCGGCCTCGGCGGAGGTGCCGTCGGACGAGCCATCGTCGACGAATACGATTTCGGACGATGGCTCGTTGGTGGCGAGCCATTGCCGGAGCTCGGTTAGCACCGGACCGATGTTCGCCTCTTCGTTGAAGGCAAAGATGATGACACTCAGGTCGAGATCACTCATTCAGGCCGCTGCCTCGTGACCTTGGCGGGCACACCGACCGCCACGGAGTAGGGTGGCACGTCTTCGGCTACTACGGCGCCAGCGCCGATTTGTGCGCCTTGGCCGATCCGCACGCCGGGAAGCACAACGGCGCCCACGCCGAGGTCGCAATCGTCTTCGATGACGACGGGCGCAAACTCGACCGGCGAGTGCAGGATCGGAATGCCGCGTCCCGCCTCACTGTGGAATGATGTGATGATGCGAACACCCGGCGCAATCCCAACGCGGGCACCGATGTCGATCCCCCCGGCGCTGTGAAGGAAGGCCTGCTGACCGATCCAGGTCTCGTCGCCGATTCGCATCTTGTTCTTGTAGTAGCCCTTGAGGATCGCGTTGTGGCCGACGTACACGTTCGTGCCGAGCTCGATGTTCTCAGGGTGAAACACCAGCACCCCCGCTTCGAAGACACAGTCGGGGCCGCAGCGCGCGAGCTGGTCAGCGCGAAAAGAACCGTCACCGTGACTGTCGTGGCGCATCACTCAGAGGTTAGCAGGAGAGGCGGACAAGGACGCAAAGTTCGAACACCTCGCCGAGGAGGGGATGGCTGCTCAGTCGGTTTCTCTGCCAGAGAGCGGAACCACTAAATTGATCACGCCGCCGATTCCCGCGGAGATCAGCTGTGTGCCCCAGAAGCCCAGTGAGGCTGCGTAGGCAGTGGCTTCAGGCACGCCGACCGTGCCGTAGAGCGCCGCGAACGCCGCCTCTCGAACTCCTGCTCCACCGACGGTGAACGGGAAGAAGGCGGACGCGCCGATCAGCGGCATCAGCACCGTCGATTCCGCCAAGGTGACCGAGGGCTCCAGGGAGTGGATGATCACGTGGCCGGCGAGGACGTTGCAGGAGTGAATGATCAGCGAGAGGAAGATCGCGGCTAGAAAAGGCCAGATCGAGTAGAGCCGCGGGAGCGCTCGAAGCGGCTTGCCGAGCTTTTCTGGTAGGTACGGCGCGAGCTTTGGGGCGACGCCGATGCCGATCAACGCTGCTCCGGCCGCTGCGAGGCCCAGAGCCGCCCAGAGGCCCACGTTCTCGATCGCGGGGATCGGGTAAATCAAGTAGGCGCCCGCAGCAAGCACGAGCAGAGCAGAGACGCCGATGACCCGCTCGATGAACACGACTGCCACGCCGCTGGTGGCGCTGGCCCAGTCGAGATCCCCGAAGGCCTTGCGGCCAGCCACGCCGCGAATGACATCGCCGCCCACCCCGCCCGGGGCGTACGTGTTGTAGAAGTGGCCGACCAAGTAAAGGTGCGCGATTCGAGGCCAAGGGGGGAGGTCGATGGCCCCGTAGGCTCGAAGCAAGAGTCGCCATCGAACCATACCGCACGCGAGACCGAACAGGACGACCGAAATCGCCGCCAGCGCCGCCCCAAGCGAGAGCCTTTGAAAGGCGTTCATCACATCGCGCGGCTCCACGCGGCTCGCGAGGTAAGCGACTGCCGCAACCGTGACCCCGATGCGGCCCCACCTCAGGTAGCGCCGCCGTTTCTCGCCGCCTGCGCTGCGTCTTCCCCCCTCTTCGAGCATTTCAGTATTCCGAGCCTAGCGCGTCCCGAAGCTCGTGGAGCAATTCCGCGGCGTCACGCTCCACGAGCTGCTGAAGCGACGGGAGGTATTCTGCCACTGGAGCTGATTGCTCTTCTAGCACGGCCAAGGCCGGGCGATTGTGAAGGGCGTCGGAGACTCGCGCCAGTACGAAAGAAGGCTTGGCGTAGTCGCGCGGCGCACCCCACAAGGTCAGCCTCGTGTGCAACTTCGAAAAGGCATAGCCGTCGTCTTGCCAGCCCAGAAGGTCGTCCACTTCGAGATCCAGCGCAGCTAGGTAGTCGTCGATGTGAGTCTGCTCGCGAGCCAGCCAGCCATCGAGAAACATCTCGCTTGCGATGTGACCCACGGCGCGGGCCGTTCCACGGCGGACGCCGGCATCGGTGAGCTCGTTCAGAGCGTGAGCGCAGAAGGCCAGGAACGCGGGTGTCCGGTGAAACGCTTCGTCAGTTCGGTGGTGTATGTCGATTCCGCGCTGAATGTCGGGGTCGCGAACCTCGAGCAGCGGGACGCGGACCATGGTTTCGAAGTCCGGCAACATGCTGCCGAGCAGGTGTCCTGCTCGGCGGTCGTCCCAGCCGGCGACGACTGCATGTCCGAAGAAGTTCAAACCCTCAGTTCCTCTGCGATCCGAGCGAGGGAGCTCGGGCCAAGGAGGTCGGCGCTCTCGCTCCGCCAGCCTACACCGGGCTCCCCTTTGAACCAGGTTCGTTGCCGGCGAGCGTAGATGCGGGTCGATTTCCGGATCCGGCGCACAGTCTCTTCGAGAGGGACCTCGTCGCGCACGTGCGCCAGGACCTCACGGTACCCCACGCTTCCGAACGGGCGGATATCGTCGCCCCATCGCGTACGCAGCGAGCGGACCTCGTCGATCCAGCCGTTGGCTATCATCCGCTGCGCGCGGTCTTCGATCACTGCGGCGTGCTCCTCGCGGTCCATGTCGAGGACGATGAACACCGCACGGTATCGGGGTTCTCCGAGAGCGTGCTCCGCACGAAGGGTTCCGAGCGGCGTTCCGGTTTGCTCATAGACTTCGAGAGCGCGCACGATTCGAAGGGCGTCGTTCGGATGGACCGCGTCAGCAGAAATCGGATCGACCTCGACCAGTCTCGCGTGCAGCGCGGTCGCACCTTCGGTGGCCGCGTCCATTTCGAGGCGGTGCCGGACGTCGGGGTCAACGGGCGGGACGTCGACGAGCCCCCGGATGAGCGCCCGGATCCACAGCCCCGTACCGCCGACCACGACCGGAAGACGCGCGCGGGCGCGAATGGCTCGAATCGCATCATCTGCGAGGTTCGCATAGGCCACGGCGTCTATGTTCTGATCGGGGTCGAGCACATCGAGCAAGTGGTGCGCCACGCCTCCAAGCTCATCTGCCGTCGGCTTGGCGGACCCGATATCGAATCCCCGGTAGACCTGCACGCTGTCGGCGCCCACGAGCTCGCCGTCGAAGTGACGCGCCAGCTCGATCGCCGTGGCGGTCTTGCCGGTGGCAGTCGGTCCCGCAATGACCAGAAGCGGTTGGAGCTTTTCAGGCATGGTCGTGCTCGGTGCTTCGCGAAGCGAGCGGAACGCGGGCGACGATGCAAGAACGATGGGCGTCACGGCTTGGCCAGACGCGTGCGACGATCCGCTGGGCGTCGGTGTCGGCGAGAGGTTCGCCGTTGGCGGCGGCCGCGCGGCTTGCGAGCGCCCGAAGCACAGCGTCCTTCTGAGCGCCGCCGCCGTCGCCCAGGTTCGAGAGCGCGTCCCGGAAGAGCTCTGTTGCCCGCGCGTCCCCGACGAGTGCAGGGATTGCGCGCACGACATGCGAACCCCCACCGAGCGAAGACCAATCGAACCCGAGGGACCGCAGCAGCGTTCCATGCCGTTCGAGCGTGGCTTCCGTCGACGGCGCAAGCTCCAGCCGGTCGGGAAAGAGCAGATCCTGATGAGGGAGTTGCCCGGCGGACGCCGCTTCGCGAAGCGTGTCGTAGCGTACGAGCGCGTCGGCTCGGTGACGGTCCAGGATCAGGAGCTGATCCTCGCCCTCGCAGATGAGTACGCGCTCGCGAACCTGAGCGATGAAGCGAAGCCCGTTTGGACTCCGCGTTTCATACTTGCCGCTGAGCTGTGCAACCGATGCCGCTCCGGCAGGCAGATCCTCGCCGGCGGCTGTCGCGCCGCCGTCCTGCATTGGACCAGACCCTCCGATGCGTGCCTCCCAATATGCATCGCCGGGCGGTGCAGAAGGAAGCCGGGCGGCGACCATTCGGGTCACGAGATCCACCAGTTGGGCGGTCTGCTTGAACCGCACCTCGGTCTTTTGGGGATGAGCGTTTACGTCGACGTCTTCCGGTGGAAGACGAAGGGAGACCACGCCGCGCGGGTAGTGCCCCGGGGGCAATCGGTCTCCGTACGCGAACGCGATCGCGCGAGCCAGTCCACGGTCGACGATGGGCCGACCGTTGACGAATAGGAAGAGGTGGCGCGCCCCCGCACGGGCGAGCTCCACCGGGGCCAGGACAGCGTCGAGGATCACCCCATCTCGCTCGGCGTGGATCTCCTGGAGCGCAACATCGCCGAAGACCTGATACGCGCGCTCCGCGAGGTTCTTCGCTGGCAGGTACTGCCTCGCGGTGCGCCCGTCGGAGGTTACGACCAGGCGCAGCTCCGGGTGGCTCAGCGCGACCCGTTGGCAAACCTCGAAGATTCGTGAAGTTTCAGTCTGACGTGCCCGAAGAAACTTCTTTCGCGCTGGCACGTTGTAGAAGAGATCATTCACCTCGACGGTCGTGCCAGGAGGGCAGCCCGCGGGCGACACTTCCCGCACCTCTCCGCCTTCGACGACGACCCGCGTGCCCTCCAGGTCTTTCTTCGGCCGGGTGATGATCGTCATCCTGGAGACAGACCCGATCGATGGCAGGGCCTCTCCGCGGAAGCCTAGCGTCGAGACGCGCACGAGGTCCTCAAATGCCGTGATCTTACTGGTGGCGTGGCGTTCGATGCTGAGAGCAGCGTCCTCGGGCGACATTCCGACTCCGTCGTCGACCACGCGCACCTGACCCCGCCCCCCGTCTTCCACTGACACGGTAATCGCGGTCGCTCGGGCATCGATGGCGTTCTCGAGGAGCTCCTTGACCAAGTTGGCGGGCCGCTCGATCACCTCGCCGGCCGCAATCTGGTCGATCAGCGTATCGTCGAGCAATTGTACCGTCGGACTCACGGCGTGCGCCTATCAAAGCTGGTTTCGATTGGCAACGTGGCTTGCGAGTCCGGCGCCATCGTTGACCCTCCAACAATCGCGATGCTACCGTGAATTCGGGGGAGTTAGCCCGGAATTCATCGTTATGAAGGTATGTCCTGCCTGCAGAGTCGACTACGGGAGGGGAGAGGTATTCTGTCCCGTCGATGCCACGCGTCTCGTGACGACGTCGCAGATGAGCATCAGTCCTCTCAACCCTGACGATCCGCTCGTCGGCGCCGTGCTGGCCGGCCGCTATGTCGTGAAGAGCCGCATCGGTGAGGGCGGCATGGGGCTGGTCTACGAGGGCCTCCATCGCGATATCGACAAGCAAGTGGCGATCAAGGTCCTTCGTGACGACTTGTCGAGGCGACCGGATGTGGTCGCGCGTTTCCGCCAGGAAGCCAGGAGTGCGTCGCGGATCGGTCACGAGAACATCGTCGACATCTCCGACTTCGGCGAGACGACGCGCGGCGCCAGCTACTTCGTCATGGAGTTTCTGGACGGAGAAGACCTGGCCAACGTCCTCGGCAGAGACGTTACGGTCGAGGCCGAACGAGTATGCGCCATCGTGCTTCAGTGCTGCCGAGCGTTGTCGGCCACGCACGCCAAGGGGATCGTTCACCGCGACATCAAGCCCGAGAACATCTTCCTCACCAAGCGTGACGGCGTCGATGATTTCGTCAAGATCGTCGACTTCGGCATCGCGAAGATGAGCGACATCGAAACCGACGGGGCGCCGGGGCGCAAGCTGACCAAGACGGGGATGATCTTCGGCACGCCGGAATACATGTCGCCCGAGCAAGCGGCCGGGAAGGAGCTCGACCACCGAGTCGACGTCTACGCGCTCGGCATCATCCTCTATGAGTGCCTCGCGGGCCGCGTTCCGTTCGAAGGCGACACCTTCATGGGGGTGCTCACGCAGCATTTGTTCTCCGAGTTGCCGCCCATCGCCGAGATGAATCCGAACGCCACGGTGAGCCGGGAGCTCGAGCTGGTGATCCGCAAGGCGCTCGCCAAGGATCCCGAGGACCGCTATCAGAACACCGAGGAGCTTGCAGAGGCGATCACCTGTGCCCTCGACGGGCGCTTGAGCCGCGCCACCGTGAAGACCCCGCCTTCTGCGTTTGGTCCGCCATCGCTCGGCTATCTCGAACCGGTGCCACGCCGAAAGACCTCTCGCTGGGTTTGGGCGGTGACCGTGTCGGCCGCCGTTGCCGCGCTCGTCTGGGTCGCACTGGGTGCCTTGTCTGGCTCGGAGAGCGAAGCCGACGCGAGCGGGGCTCCCCCCGAGCCGAGCACTGCAGTAGAGGTGGCCGAAGCCGACGAGCCGCTCCTCGATGATCTCGAGCCAGCGCTCACGTTTGTGAACGTGCACGTCGCTACCGATCCAACAGGCGCCAAGGTCCTTCTCGACAACGGGGCGGAGGCCTGTGCCGCGGCCCCGTGCACGATCGAGGCAGAACGAGGGTCGACCCTGGTACTTCGCGCCAAGCTTGGTAGACGGAGGGGGAGCACGGCGATCAGCCCCGCCGAAGAGGAAACCGTTTTGATCGAGCTCCGGGCCCCGAAGAAGTCGACACCCAAACCTCGCAGCGCGCAGGCCCCCGAGCGCAAGCGTGACAGGCCAGCCCGTTCCTCGGATCTCAAAGTCCCCGAGTGGGCTCAGTGAGTGACGCGGAACGTAAAACGCTAGCCGATCTCGAGTGGGACCAGGTCGAGCGTGCGGTCGCGGATCGCTGCAGGGGTCCGCTCCGGGGGGGGCTCTCTTTGCATCTCGCCGACTCGTTCGAAGAAACCGAGCGCGTGCTTGCCGAGTCGAGAGAAGCGTGGACGCTGCTCGACCGGAACGAGCCCCTGCCACTCGAAGGCATCTGTGAGATCCGCGCGTCGCTGCAACACCTCGAGCGGGAAGGCGTGCTCGAGGGCGGCGCGCTCAAGGATATCCGCATGACCTTGCGGGCCGCCGCGACGCTGCGACGGTTTCTCGGGCAACGAAAAGACACGGTGCCGTATCTGCATCGCGCCTGTGCCATCGACCCTACGCTCGACGCTCTCGAGGAAGAGGTCGGCATGTCGATCGGGAATGACGGCACGATTCTCGACTCCGCAAGCCCCGAGCTCGCGCGTCTTCGTGAGGAGGTGGGGAATCTTCGCGGGCGGATCATTCGCAAGCTCGAAGACCTGATCCAGAAGCGAAGCGCGATTCTACAGGATTCGTTCTACACGATTCGGGAAGGGCGCTATGTGCTTCCGGTTCGCACCGATGCGCACGAACGCTTTCACGGCATCGTGCACGGCTCGAGCGCCAGCGGCGCGACGATCTTCGTAGAGCCCCGGGAGCTCGTCGAACGCGGGAACCGTCTCAAGATGGCTCAAGGTGAGCTCGAGCGCGAGGAGCGGCGGATCCTGGCCGCACTCTCGGACCTGGTACGCCAGTACGTGCCGCAGCTCCGCGCCGCCGCCGAGGCGCTCGACCACGCGGACTTACGCAGCGCCAGCGGGCAGCTCGCGGTCGATCTCGGCGCTCATTTCGTCGAGCTGTGTCAGGAGCCCCGCATCTCCCTGCGCGCGGCTCGTCATCCTTCGTTGATTCTGGGCGGCATCGACGTGGTCCCGAACGACATCGAGCTCCTCGGCGGTGAGGCCCTGGTGATTTCCGGTCCGAACGCCGGAGGCAAAACGGTTGCGCTCAAGATGCTCGGTCTCGCAGCGCTCATGACGAGGGCGGGCTTGGCCGTGCCGGTCGAGGCGGGGAGCGTTTGCGGGTTCTTCTCGCCTGTGCTTGCGGCCGTAGGCGACGAGCAGAGCCTCGCCCGAAGCCTGTCGACGTTCTCTGCGCACCTGGTCACCCTCCGGAGCGTGCTCGAGCAAGCGGGCGAGCGGGTCCTGGTCCTCCTCGACGAGCTTACGGGCGCGACGGATCCGGAAGCTGGTGCTGCCCTGGCGTGCGCGGTCGTCAAAACCCTGGTCGAGCGGCGAACGGCGGTCGCGGTCACGACCCACTATGAAGCCTTGAAGGCGCTCGCCGCCGAACGCGAGGACATGCACAACGCCGCGGTCGGCTTCGACTTCGACAATATGGAGCCCACGTTCCGGATGACGATGGGCGTGCCCGGCGGCTCGAACGCGCTCGAGGTCGCGAGGCGCTACGGTATTCCCCCCGAGGTCATCGACCAGGCCCGCCGCGCGCTCCCCGAGCACTCGCGAAGCTTCGAGACTTTGGTGGCGAAGCTGGACGCGGCGACCAAGGCCGCGCTCCAAGAGCAGTCGGCCCTCGTGGACGAACGAGCGAAAGTCACGGAGGAGCGCGCGAAGCTCGACCTCCGCGGCCAAGCGCTCAGGGCGCGTGAGGCGAAGGGCCTCGGCGTTGAGGCCCAGAAGCTGGTCGATCAAGTCAGAGAGCTTCACCGCCGACTCGATCACGCAAAGAAAGAGCTTCGTCAGCGCACTGAAGCCGAGTCCGTCGCGGCGGCCGCTGAGGTGCTGAGCGATGGAAGTGCGCTTCTCGGTGAGCTCGACGCCCATCGCTTGTCCCTGGAGCCCGAGCCCGTGGAAACTGCGGCGCTCGATCCGAAGGCGGTTCGCATCGGCGACCGCGTGTGGGTCGAACGCCTGCGAAGCATTGCCGACGTGATCGAAGGGCCGGCGCGCGGCAAGGTTCGCGTGTCTGCAGGCATGATGAAGCTCTGGGTCGACGTGAGCGACCTACGCGCGCTTAAACAAGTCTCGGCGCCGCCCCCGAAAGAGCCCGCCCCCGTTTCCGGCGCACACCCGAAGCCGCAGCGCGCTCTGAGAACCAGTGACAACACGCTCGATGTTCGTGGGCTCCGCGCGGACGACGCAGTTGCCATGGCCGAGGCCTTCCTCGATCGCATGTACGGGGCCGCCGAGTCGGCTGCGTTCATCGTTCACGGAGTCGGGAGCGGCGCGCTTCGGGGTGCCATTCACGAGCACTTGTCTCGCGATGCCACCTACGTCGAAGGGTTTCGTCAGGGCACTCAGGACGAAGGCGGTCCTCAGGTGACCGTCGTGTCTCTGAAGTAGGGTGTACGGGTCAGTAGCGGCTAGGAATTTGCGCTCTGAGGCTCGCCCTCTGCCATCCGCGGCTTCACGGCGAACTGCCAGACCGCGAGACCGATGCAAACCATCAGGATCGAGGACCACTGTGCCGGAGTCAGCCCGGCGTATCGCACGTCCCCGCCTTCGAGCGGCGTGGCTCGGAGGAAGTCGAGAAAGAAGCGAACCGGCGCGTACACCAAGGGGAGGAGCACACAGTAGAAACCGACCGGGCGGCGACTGCGGTGCTCGAGCCAGACGAAGAGCGCGATGATTAGGGCCGCGTAGATCATTTCGTAGAAGCCGAGGTCGTGGCGTGCCTGAAAGGGCGGGGCACCGAAGCGATAGTCGGACACGGCGAGCGCGAAGTCGGTGACCTTGCCGGGGTGGTCGTGCACGACAAAGCAGCCCATGCGACCGAAGAACCAACCAAATGGCAAACCGAAACAGACCGCATTGGCGTACGGGAGGAGCGGCATCTTCTTCCGGTACCGCCAGATGAAGCATCCGAGGATGCCGCCGAAGAACCCTCCGTACGACGAGAGCCCGAGCCAAGTCGAGAAGAACATGGAGGGATTGCGCAGAACCTCCATCAAGGTTTCACGCTCGTAGAAGAGGCCGTTCAAGAAGTAGCCGAGGATGAAGCCGGTCACGACCGCGTATGTCACAAGGTCGCCGGTCGCGATGGTGTCGAGGTCGTTGCGTTGTGCAAACCGACCCGCGACCCAAGCGCCGAGGAGCACGCCGGTCGCGACGAGAACGCCGAACGGCTGAATCGACAGTGTGTCGCCGAATACAGGCAGCGAAAACGGAAGCGGGATGTCCCATGACTCGAGTCGAAACCAGGGAATGAACAGCAAAGCATGCATAGCGGCCGAGCCTAGCATCGACATCCTTGCATCGCCCCTAGACAACCGCTAAGGCCTGCGCGAGGTGAAACCATGACCGAGATCATCGCTGTAGGCGCGAGAGAGATTCTGGACTCACGAGGCAATCCCACCGTCGAAGTCGATGTGGAATTGATGGGAGGCGCGAGTGGCCGGGCGGCCGTTCCGTCCGGAGCCTCCACCGGTGAGCACGAAGCGCTCGAGCTCCGCGATGGAGACGCTGGCCGCTATCTCGGAAAGGGCGTCTTGAAAGCCGTTGAGAACGTCGTGAATGAGATCGCCCCGCAGGTCATTGGCGAGGAAGCGCTCGACCAGGCCGGCGTCGATCAGGCGATGTTGGACTATGACGGCACGCCGTCGAAGTCGAAGCTCGGGGCCAACGCGATCCTAGGGGTCTCGATGGCCGTTTCGCGTGCCGCCGCCGATGCGGTCGGTCTGCCACTGTGGCGGTACCTTGGAGGTGCTCAGGCACAGATCCTGCCAACCCCATTGATGAACATCATCAACGGAGGCGCACACGCGGATAGCGGCCTCGAAATCCAGGAGTTCATGGTCGTTCCGCATGGATTCGAAAGCTTCTCCGAGGCGCTTCGTGCCGGTGCCGAGACCTTCCACAATCTGAAGAAGCTCCTCAAAGACGCGGGGCACGCGACCGGCGTGGGCGACGAAGGCGGCTTCGCTCCGCACCTCTCGACCAACGAAGAGGCGCTCTCGTTCGTAGCCCGCGCCATCGAAGCCGCGGGCTATCGTCCCGGCGAGCAAATCTCCATCGCTCTCGATTGCGCTGCCAGCGAGTTCTACGACAAGAAGGAAGGCGTCTACACGTTCGACAAGAAGCCGGTCGATGCAGCAGGCCTCGTCAACACCTACGCCGATTACTGCACCAAGTACCCGATCGTCAGCATCGAGGATGGCATGGACGAGAACGACTGGGACGGCTGGAAGGTCCAGACCGATGCCCTGGGCAGCAAAGTCCAGCTCGTCGGGGACGACCTCTTCGTGACGAACACCGAACGAGTCCAGGTGGGCATCGACCGCGGAGTCGCTAACGCGATCCTGATCAAGGTCAACCAGATCGGAACCGTCACCGAAACCCTGCACACCATCCGCCTCGGCGCTCTGAACGGATACTCTTCGATCATCTCGCACCGAAGCGGTGAAACCGAGGACACGTTCATCGCCGACCTCGCGGTTGCGACCGGCGCGGGCCAGATCAAGACCGGCTCGGCGTCACGCTCGGAGCGCATCGCGAAGTACAACCAGCTACTTCGAATCGAGGAGCAGCTCGGGGACGGCGCGATCTACGCCGGCAAGTCCACGTTTGCTGCTTGAGGACCGCTGAGCTCAGCCGTTAGCGAATCGGAGAGCGGATTCGGTGTCGTACTGTCCGGCGCGGAACGCGTAGTCGCTGAGGATCCGCCTTAGCGCCGGCACGTTCGTCTCGAACGGTTCCACGCGCATTTCGGCCAACATGCGGTCCATCGAGAGCATCGCGCGGTGACGGATCGGTGCGTAGGTGGTCAGCTTCGCGATCAACGGGCGGTCGTCGGCTGGCAGGGGTAAGCCGACGGTGGCGGACGAGGTTGCACGCACGCGGCCCTGGGGTGCGGGCGCCGCGGCGTACGAGGACACGACGGCGTCCTGCTGGTCGAGTGCGAGGATGGATGCGTCGAGCGCGTGCCCGCGGGGCTCGACCATCTCCAGCTCTTCGGGGATGGCCTCGCCGGATGCGATGCGAAGCTGTAGCGCGACCAGGTCGACTCTGGTGACCATCTCGATGAGCGTGTGGTGTCGAGGCAAGCCGATCTTCACGTCTGATACCCAGCACAGGCCGGACGGGCAGATGTGAAACTTCACCTCGAGAAGCCCTGCGTAACGGAGCTCGGCCGCGACACGCCGAGCGCTCTCGAACAGCGCCATTCGAAATGCCCCGCCGTCGGAGCGGAAAATCAACTCAGGCGATGGAGTTTCGTGGATCAGCGTGTGCTCGGATGTCGACAGGCTGCGGTCGCATTCCGCGATGGCAGTGGTTTCCCCATGAGAGTCCGCGGCAACGAGCACGCCGATTTCGCGAGGCCGTGACCGGTCTTCGGCCTCGTGAACGGTTCGGACGTGGGCCCGCTCGGCCGCGACGCGAATGGTGGCGGGGTCGGTGAGGGCACCGAGGACGTCGAGGTCTGTGCCGATCACAGCTACGTCTGCCTTTTCGGCAGCGCTGGCGAGCTCGAACATCTCCGGCTGACCTTGATAGCCGAGGTGCGCCGCGTCGGCGCCTGCCTGCTCGAGAATTCCCGGGAGCTGGTCGCTCGGAATCGCGCTGGCCTCGTCGAAGTCGACCTCGATGCTTCGGTCCGCCGCTTCGATGTGGCGGCTTGCGGGCGTGCCTTTGGGGGCGACGACGATCGATTCCACGCCCATCCGCCGACACGTGCGCGCCACACGAGTAGCGGCTTCTCCGCGCCTCAAGATCAGTACTTTCTTGAACACGCTCGGAGCATAGCAACCGGCTCGCTCGCGGCACCCCGCGGCCCGGCTTGACCAAAACGAAACCGGAAGCCAGTAGCCCAGCAATGCCAGTCTGGCTCCGCTCGCGTGGTTTGGAACGTCGCTCGATTCGTCACGGGGAGCTGTCCTGGCGAGCCGAGGCCATGCTCGAGTCTTTGGATCTGCGGGACGCGGAGCTATCGATCCTGCTTTGCGACGACGGGACAATCCGCAAGCTCAACCGCCGCTACCGAAAGAAGAACAAGGCAACGGACGTGCTTGCCTTCCCGATGCAGGAGGGCCCCGGCCCAGCGGGACACCCGGGCCTGCTCGGCGATGTGGTCATCTCGTTACCGATGGCGACCCGCCAGGCGGCGGAGCACGATCGCCCAATCATCCAAGAAGTGACGTTTTTGCTGGCTCATGGGCTGCTTCATCTTCTCGGCTACGACCATGGGAACAAGCGCGAAGAGCGGGAAATGAACGCTCGGACGGCGGATTTGTTAGCCGCAGTGGATGCTGCCCGATAGGCCTCTCGAGCTGTGGAAAACCTCCCGTAACTCCTGAGAATTCGAGCGCACAATCTTCGTGCTCGGCTTGCATTTTAAAGGCTAAGCGCTTGAAACCATGTTTGATTTCTCGATCGTCGAGAGCGATCGCGAAACCGGGATGAAAGGGCGCTGGACCTTGTGGACTGCCTGTGGGTAACCCCGGCGTGCCGACGAGTCGGGGGCGAGCACGGCCGAGCCCCGCGCCATCGCGGATCGATTAACCCCTAGAAATTTGTTTGCGAAAGCGCACGAAGTCCCTTGTCAGCAAGCAAAAAGCTAGGCATAGATGGCGCCGTGCCTGCCTGGGGCTTCTTTTGGGGGCCTTTTTACTAGATCGAGGGGGCAGGTCAGAGAGTTAGGAGGGAATTATGGTAGCAGGCAAGCGAATGACGAAGGCTCAGACCATGAGTGAGCTGGCCGAAAAGACCGGCCTCACCAAGAAGGAAATTGTAGGGGTTTTTGATGCACTTCAAGACCTCGTCAAGAAAGAACTTGGTCGCCGTGGCCCGGGGGAGTTTGTCATTCCCGATATGATCAAGCTCAAGGTTCGTAAGATTCCGGCGAAACCCGCTCGGATGGGACGCAATCCGGCAACGGGCGAGGAGATGATGCTTCCGCCGAAGCCTGCGTCGAAGAAGATTCGCGCAACGCCTCTCAAGAAGCTCAAGGACCTCGTCCTCTGAGTCACTGAGACAGCGAATCGAGAAAAAGGGGCCCTCAGGGCCCCTTTTTTGTTGGCGGCGGCCTGCTTGGTTTGGCGCTTGGCCGGGGATGAGCCGCGCCCCGCAACCGACCCTCTGCGTAGCTGAGGATGAAGCGAATCTGATCGGCGCTGAGCGTGAACGAGACCTGGACGCGATCTTCTTCGGGCGTGAGCTCCATGCGCCGAAGCGTCTTCCCAAACCCCGACAGTGTCATGATGAGCTGCTGCGAATAGAACTGCGCAACCTTCTTCCAGTAGATCGAGGCGTCGCTTGCCTCGCCTTTCGACGCGTAGGTTGCCAGAACGCTGACGGTCGCTTCGTCGGCGCCGGTCTCGCGGACCGCCAGACGCAGCCGCACTGGCACGTGTTTGATGCTCCCGACGATGAAGCGATGCACGCCTTCGACCTCGAGCGAAATTGCCTCCTCGGGACCCATCGATAGCAATGCGTCGGGACCTCGCGCAGCGACGAGTCCTTCCTTCTTGGCGTCCAGAAGCTCGCGGGCCTTCGCCATCGCGAGAACACGTTCGAGATCCTGACGGCGCGTAATGCTGAAGTGCTGGGCGCTCAGGAGCGCGATCGTGCGTGGTGTTCGATCGAGATTGTACCAGGGCGCAGTGGGCACTCCGTACCGCTGCTGCCAACGCACGCCCTTGCCTCGTGAGCGCGCAAGGCGTTTGACACGCTTCCGTGCGAAGCCGTCATCCCGCCGGTGCCGCCCTGCGAGCACCAGCTTGGAGCGCTGCAGGTTGGGCGTCGCAACCAGGAGCCGGTCGAGGTCCCCGACGGGGTCGATGCCGGAGCCTTCCAGGAGTAGCTGCCAGTCGGGGACACCCCGCAAAAAGCTGGTGACGTCGGGCGCTAAGGGTGACTCGCGAACACGCTTCATGTCGACGCGGAGCGCCAGCTGCGCGCCAGGGGGAATCC
>JBGUEF010000001.1:0-45244 GCA_041821485.1 Deltaproteobacteria bacterium | reverse complement strand
CTGGAGGCGTGTTCCGACGCCGCGCCTAGCGCATCGGCGGCGTGTTCATCCTCGCCAAGGCCACGCATCGCACGAATCATACCGAGGTGGGCCGCGAGCAGCCCGGGTTGCAGATCGAGAAGGCGGCCAAACACGGCCCTGGCAGCTTCGAAAGCGCCCGCGCTCTCCATGAGCTCTGCGGCGTGCAGGAGCATGACCGCTTGCGCGTCGGCCTGAGGCCATCGCTCCGCGGCGTCCGTGAGAGCGTTCGCCGCGCCCACTCGGTCGCCACGCGCCAGGCGCGCCGCGGCTGTCAAAACTCGCGCCACGAAGTCGTCTCCTTGGAGCTCCGCCGCGTGCTCGGCTGCTTGTTCGGCCGCCGCCGGGTCACCGAGCCTCGAGAGCTGAACGCGTGCGAGCAGCTTGAGCGCTGATGCGCGCTCGGCCACGCTGAGACCGAGCCCGGCCTCCTTCTCCAAGGCCTCCGCTGCGGCCGTCCAGTCTTCGCGCCCCATGGCGTGCCGCCGCAGGGCCCGGAGCACCACGACGTCCCGGGCGTCGGCCTCCAGGGCCCGTTCGTAGTTGCGCCAGGCGGCCTCGTCGTGTCCCAGTTGCTCGTGGAGCTCGGCGGCCGACGTGAGCAGTCGTGCGCGCGCCGAACCGACGGCGCGGTCGGCCAGGCCCTCGAGCAGCTCGATGCGTCGACTCTTCGTGGCCGGCGTGTCACCGACGAGCGGAAGAGCCTCGTGGCGCGATGTATGCTGGAAGACCGTGCGTTGCGCGGCCTGCGCTCCGGAGTCCGACGGATCCGAAGGGCGGCTGACCCGCTTCGCCTGCGGGCCCGTTCGCGTTTCGACGAACGTGTCGAGAAGCGTGGAGATTGCATCCTCGTCGAAATCGAACGAAGGAGCATCCGACTCGCGGTTCGCCGGAGACAGGTCGTCTTCAGCCATCGTTCCTCCACAGAGCGGATTCGGCGTCGAGCCAGAATCGAAGAAGGTCGAGGCCGCGCCTAGACGCCCTCAGAGCGTCCACGTTGGCCGCGCCGTTCAACAAGGTGGTGATCCCAGCCACGATGTCGCCCGACGCCAGAAGCCCCGCTCGGTCGGCGCTGCGCTGCAGGCTTCGCGCAAAGGCGAGCAACGACGAAGGCCCGAGCTTCGTGTCGCCCACCGTCTCGTGCACCGCCTTGCGAACCGCTCTCCGCAGCTTGACGTCAACGGCGGGCAGAGCGGGCTCGGGTAGGGCGGGGTCGTTTGGACCGAGCTCACAGCGAGCGGCACGAAGGATCGCCGCAAGCGTGCCCGCCACCTTCTGAGGCGAGTCTTCGAGGAGGGCCGCGGCGCCATGCGGAGCCGCCCAGGCGAGACGCCCGGCGACGAATCGCCCAGCGCCATCGAGACCAGTTTGTGCCTTCCGAGAGAGCACCCAGTCGATTTCGCCGTCGCGGCCTGTCCGGGCGATCACCGCCACCGGCTCATCCGAGAGCCCAACCGACCCTACGCGGGCACCAAAGCGCCGTGAGAGTCGCTCGAGCTCACCATAGATGGGGTCGCTCGGTGCGGCCTTCTTCGCGCGAACACGATCCTTCGACAAGGCCGGGCCCGCTCGAAGCACGACCTGCTGGAGGATCGGGTTGGCATCCGGATCCCACACGGCGGCGACGGAGACGTTGCCGAGGTCGGCGCTGGCGCCCTCGTCCGCCGCCGAAGCAAGCCCTAGCGCGCTTTGGACCGCTCGCGCCGCACCCGCCCGCTTCGTATCTCCTCTCCACGTTGCAGCCTTGCGCAAGCCTTCGAGGAGTGGCCCATCGAGGTCGCCTTTGTCGATGCGCTCCCAAATCGCGCGCTCGTACCTTGCAAGTGCGGGGCCCTTGTCCGCTTCGTCCAGAAGCGGGACCAGGCTGGAGATGGCGACCGCGTGTGTCGGTTCCGCCTCGAGTGCGCGTCTGTAGGCGTCGACCGCAGCTCCTCGGTTGTCAAATCCCGACTCGAGCACGCCGATGCGCGTCCAAACCTGAGCGTCCGCTAGGCCGAGCGCCTCGACGGCGCGCAGCTCTTCGAGCGCCGCGTCCTTTTGGCCAAGGTGCGTCTCCAGAAAGTCTGCGGCGCCGAGGTGGGCGACTCGGCGTTGCTCCTCGGGAATGCTCGCTCTGGATAAACGCTGTAGGCAGCCGACCGCCTCCGCCCATTGCTCGAGCGACACGTGAACCTCGGCTGCGAGCGCCAACGCGCCCGCGTGCTCCGGTTCTGCAGTGAACAGCTCATCGAGCACCTCGAGTGCGCCGGGCCGATCGCTGAACCCGCGAAGAAGGCGGGCGCGTTCATAGAGTAGATCCAGTCGATCCTTGGGTCCGTCCAGAGCAAGCCGGTCGGACACGAGCTGTTCCAGAGCTTCGGCGTCTTCTTGCTCCGCGAGCAGGTCGTGCAGGCGGCGGAAGGCGATGTCGCGCGAGGGATCCTCTTCGAGCGCGCGTCGGAAGAGGTCTTCCGCCTGCTGGTACTGCTCGAGGCAGTCTAGCCGTACGACGCCGGCCTCCTCCAACAGATCGGCCTTCAGTGAGCGTTCGACGAATGGTGCGAGCCGCTCGCAAGCTTGAGCGACGAATGGCCACTGCCGGGCCTGGCGTGCGGCGGTTCGCAGTGTCTCCCAGAGGGCGAGGTCGTCGGGCCGGTCATCGACCGCCTCGCTGAGCAGCGCGACCGCTTCGGCGCCCCGGTCGGCATCGACGAGCGCGCGGCAATACGCGGCGTCCAGCGCTCCCCGTCCGACCGCTTCACTGTGGTGCAGCTTTCCCTCTAGCGCGTTGGCGCGGAATTCGGCGTCGTCGCCGGGCGCCAGCGCTTCGTCGATGGCGATCGCGGCGTCGGGGCAGAGCTGCGCCAGGCCTTCGGCCTCTTGGGCAAGCATGAAGAGCTCATCCGTCGCCCCGGCTCCTTGCGCGATGCGCTCGGCGCGCAGGCCCTGGAGGAGCGCCGCAGCTCGCAGCCCGTCGGTCGGCGCCAGTGCGGCGAGCTGAAGCCAGGCATCGCTCGCCGAAGCGCCCTCGTCCCCGAACGATGCGCGTAGCGCGCCATAGGCTGCACCGAATCCATCGGCATGTTCCGGAGGCGAGGCGTCCGCGAGGGCCTCTTCGGCGACCGAGCGTTGGTCGGCGGTCGTGAGCCGGGTGGGCGTCGAAAGCAGAGCGACCGCCGCGCAAAGTGCGGTGGCGGGGTGGTCGAGTGCTCGCTCATAAGCCTTGCCTGCATCCGCGTCGCGAGCTGGGCTCAGTGCGTCGCCCCGAAGCAAGGCGTAGAGCTCCGACACACCGCCGCCGAGATTGGCGTCCGAGAGTTGAGCGTAGGCCCGCAGCCTCACGTGCGTGTCGTCTTGGCGCCGGGCGACGTCGTGCAAGGCGAGTGCCGCACTGGGTGAGCCCGGCGCTTCCAAGAGCGCTTGCTCGTATGCATGCTGGGCGGCGGTCAGATTGCTGCTGCGCTCGGCGGTTGCCCCGGCGAGAAGAAGCGACAGCTCGCCCAGGGCGGTGCCCGATTCACTCCGGGAGCGTTCGCGCGCCAAGGACACCACCTCTTCGGGGCGACCTCCTTCGCGCAAGACACCATCGAGCAATGTCACGATGTAGCGGTCGTCGGGGGCAGCACGCAGTGCTTGTCGAAGGACGCGCTCCGCCGCCTCCCAATCCCGGCTTCGGGCATAGGCCTGCCCCGCAGCGCACAAGTGCCCTAGCTGCGCGTCTCCCGTGCTGAGTCCGGCGATCGATTCGTGGGCCTGCGCCAAGAGGTTGGTGTTGCCCGCCCACGCGGCCTGGGCCCGAGCAAGGTGCGGGGCCCAGGCGTGGTTATTCGCGTCCCCGAGGCCATCGCGCAGGAGCAACTGCGCCTCCGGACTTGCCCCTAGAAGGTTCTGCGTCACGTCGTAGCGAGTGAAGGCGAGCGTCGCCCGTTCGGTGGGCTCGATGTCGCACTGCATCAGCTCCTCGCAACGCTGTAGGATCTCGCTGGGCTGCTTGCTGGTCAGCGCAGCGCCAAGAGCCTCGCGAAGGATCCATGCTTTGGAGGTCGTGGCAGCGTTGCTGGCGTCGCTGTAGACCGACTGCGCCTCGGTGGAAGCGGACGGATCGGTGGAGGTCAGTTGTGCCGCGTGCCAGGCGAGTCGCGCGAGCGCGTCTCCCTCGGCGGTTTCGCCGCGCGCGCGCAACCGCTCCGCTCGCTCCGCGTGCGCCGCACCGCGGATCAACGCCACGTCCAGCGCGGCTTGGGCATAGTCGGACGCCGGGTACCGGGCCGCAGCGTCGCGGAGCGTGTCCATCGCACGCTGGACGTCTTCGTCCGACAGCGCGCGTCGCACCTCGTGCGCCATGAATGCCGGGTCTTCGGGCGCGTTGGCGAGAAACCATCCTGAAGCCTCTTCCAAGCCGGCTTGGTCGCCTCGGCGTTCTTCGATGAGCAACGCTTGTAAGCGAGCCGCCCGCTGGTCGGGGGACAGGCGCAGCGCGGAGCCGATGTACCCTGCTGCCGCATCCTCGTCTTCGAGCTGCGTCACGCAGCACGTGGCGGCCTCTTGCCAGAGGAACGCCGCCATCGGGACGCGTTCCTCAGCGGGGACCGAAAGGCTCAAAGGGTCTGAAGCCTCGTCCGCTCCCGCTTCGAGTAGGCGCGCCATCGAAGCCGTCGCGCGAACGAACACCTCCCAGCGTCCGTGCTCTCTTGCCGTCCGGCGCTGCAACGACCGTGCCTGCCAGGCGAGCGCGTCGGATTCGCAGGCGTGTTCGAGCGCGTCGATCGCCTCGTCGGGGTCGCCCGCGTCGATGTCGGCCAATGCCAGGTCGATCCACAGGGCCGCTTGCAGGCTGGTGTCCTCGGCATGCTCGGCCTGGGTACGCAACGCATGGCGCAGGGCGCTCTCGTCGCCTCTTGCTTCGGCGAGCCATTCGAGGATGAGCGCAGGAACGACCGGCTCTGGGGAACGTGCGATCGCCTCTCGAAGAAGTGACGCCCAATCCTCGGAGTGAATCGCCAAGTCGAGGAGCGCCGCGCCGCTGAGGGCGGGGCTCGTCGCGGTGGCTACATGCTTGGATCGCAACCCAGCCAGGTCGTGCCCGTTCTTGGTGCGTTCCGCGATGCGCAACTGGGCGATCAGCGCAGGCTGGAAGCCTGGCGCGGCGGCGTGTGCTTGGCCGTAGTGCTGAAACGCATCCGAAACTCGTTCGAGCTCGTGTTCGTAGAGCGCCCCGATCTGGTAGAGGAGCGCTGCCTGGTTCGTGGGCTCGGTTTCTGCTTCGAGCTCGCGGCGCAGGTTTGCGATCCGCAGTTCGACCAAGTCGAGCTTGCGCGAGGGCCCTGGTGGGCGCGGTGGCGGTTTTCCGATCATCGGCCGCCCCCGGTTATGCGAGTGTCCAACCGCCGTCGATCGTCATGACATCCCCCGTCAGGTAATCGGACTCGTCCGAAGCCAAGAAGACTGCGCCCCCCGAAATGTCTCGTGGCTGCCCAACCCTGCCCGCGGCCGTTCGCGCGACGACGCTCGATCGAATCGCATCGTTGTCGACCAACACCTGTGCGAACTTGGTCTCGATCAGCCCGGGTGCGATCGCGTTGACTCGGATCCCCACTCCGCCGAGTTCCATGGCCAGCGTTTTCGTCATCGAAATCACCGCTGCTTTGGTCATGCCGTACACGCCCTGCATGGGCGCCGCCATCTTGCCTGCAACGCTCGCGATGTTGACAATCGAGCCCTTGGCCTTTCGCTGCTGCAAATGGCCTGCGACGAGCTGGATCATTCCGAAATAGCCCTTCACGTTGACCTCGAAAGTTTTGTCCCAGGCGCGCTCGTCGATGCTGAGCATCGGACCGAAGTGCGGGTTGGTCGCGGCGTTGTTCACGAGGACGTCGACTTTGCCGTAGGCCTTCAGCGCCTGGTCGAGCATGTCTTGTCGTTGGTCGGCACGGCCCGCGTGGCAGGCGATTGGAACCGCCTCGCCACCCTGGGCCCGGATCTCGTCCGCCACGGCCTGCAAGCCTTCGATCTTTCGCGAGACGAGAACGACTTTGGCTCCCTCTTCGGCCATGTGGGTCGCGATGGCTGCGCCGATCCCGCGGCTTGCCCCTGTGACGATCGCGACCTTGTCCCGTAGGCGCTCACCCATCCTGTCCCCTCCTTCGGTCTGACACGTATAGCGCCCTGCGGGGTGGTTTTGCCAGCGCGATCTGCACTGGGCTTGCGCGCTTCGTGTCCTGAGCGAAACTGGGCCGTTTCTCGTTTCGCCGAAGAGGTCGTCCTGACGCTGTTCTACGCCATTGCCGCGGTCATCGTGGGTTTCGTCGCTGTGGTTTGGGGAGCCGATCGTTTCGTGTACGGGGCGGCCGGGCTGGCGAGCAATTTCGGGGTCAGCCGCCTCGTCATCGGGCTGACGATCGTCGCGTTCGGCACGTCGGCGCCGGAGATGCTGGTTTCCGGTATGGCCGCGGCGGCCGGTAGCCGGGAGATGGGCATCGGGAACGCCGTCGGCTCGAACATCACCAATGTGACGCTGGTCCTTGGCGCCGCCGCTCTGGTTCATCCGCTGACCGTTCACTCCAGGCTGCTCATCCGCGAGATTCCGGTTCTGTTTCTGAGCATGGCAGTTGGCTGGGCGTTCCTCTGGGATGGAGAGCTGAGCCGGGTCGAGGGCATCATCTTGCTCTGCGGGCTGTTCGTTCTGATCGCTTGGATGAGCATGCAGGGCCGCAAGCAGCAGACAGAACATACGGAGACCCCCAGCGGCGGCTTCGAGGACGAGGAGATTCCCGACTCCCTGCCCACCGGCAAGGCCGTGGCCACGTTCCTGGTGGGGTTGGTCTTTCTCCTGACTGGCTCCCGGGTGCTGGTCTGGGGCGCGGTGGGGATGGCGCGCGGCCTCGGGGTCAGCGAGCTCATCGTGGGTCTCACGTTAGTGGCGCTCGGAACCAGCCTTCCCGAGCTGGCCGCTTCGGTCGCCGCGGCGCGGCACGGAGAGCCGGACATCGCGGTTGGCAATGTCGTCGGGTCCAACATGTTCAACTTGCTCGGCGTGCTCGCGCTGCCCGGCATCATCGCGCCCGGATCGGTGGATCGCTCCGTCGTCGTGCGCGACTTCCCCATCATGGTGGGCGTGACCTTGCTGCTCGTGTTGATGGCGCTGAACGAGCGCAATCACATCGGACGTAAGCGAGGGGTCACGCTCATCGTCGTCTTCATCATCTACTTCGTGGCCCTGTTCTGGAACCCGGCGCTGCCCGGATCGCCTTCTTAGGCGTCCCGCGTCCAGATGAGAATCATGTTGTTGGCTGGCATGCCAACCCGTTCCGCGAGCGCAAAGCCTGTTCGCTCACCCAGCTCACGCAGCTCATCGATATCACGAACGCCCCAACGCGCGTTGCGAGAGCGAAGGCTTTGGTCGAATGCCGCGTTGCTCGGCGCCGTGTGCTCGCCGCTGAGCCGATACGGGCCGTAGGTGACCAGGGGGGACCCGCCCACGAGCAGCTTGCTCGCTCCTCGAAACAGAGCTTCGGTCGTTTCCCACGGCGAGATGTGGATCATGTTGATGCACAGCAAGGCGTCTGCCGTGGCGACGGGCCATTGAGGGGACCGCACGTCGAGCTCGAGGGGAGGCAGGAGATTGTCGCGACCCGTTTCGTCGGCCCGTGCGCGGATGCTTTGCAGGGCGTCCGGTGAAGCATCGGTCGGCTGCCATCGGAGCGCGGGGAGGTGCTCCGAAAAGAAGTTCACGTGTTGTCCAGTTCCGCTTGCCACTTCGAGTACGAGGCCTGCCGACGGGAGCACCCGACGAAGCACGTCGAGGATCGGTTGGCCGTTGCGCTCGGCCGCAGGTGCGAAACCCTTTGCCATCGAGATTGCATAGCTCATAACTTCCCGTCATCGAAGCGAAGCGCCGGGATTGGAGGGGAAGGGCGAGCTGGGGGCTCATCGTCGCCGTGTGTTTTGCAGCTCCGTGGCTGACACGTGCCTTACTCCTGAGCGAGAAGGGCCTTTCTCTCGGAGCGACCGACCTGCGTGGGTTTACCAGCGACGCTTCGGTCGCTTTGATGGTCGTGGGTGTCGTAGGATTCTCTTTCACAAAGGGCCGCTGGTGGGGCCGTGCGATCGGACTCGTGGCCGTCGTGTCGCTCGTGTGGGTGAGCTTTGCGATGTACGAGTTCATCTCGGTCTTCGATTCGCTCTACGCGCTGAGTCATGCGGCCTTCCTGGGCGATTCAACGTTCGTGGGCGGCTCGGTTCGGCACGCAGGGCATCCGGTCCTGCTTGCCTTGGTCACCGCCCTGGCGATCGCGGCCGGGGTGTGGGCCCGGGCTCCAGGCAAGCTCTGGTGGCGAGGCTGGGGGGTAGCGTTGGCCGCTTGCGCGCTCGCGCAGGTGCTCATTCCGATGTCCCCTGGGCACGATGAGTGGCGCCAACGGCACGCGATTCACGCCAACCTGTCGATCCTTCCCGCCTCGCTGGGGCCGGGGCCGGTCTCGTTCCGCGCCGACTTGCGGGACGTCTTCCGGGGTGACCTTCGTGGCCAGCGATGGGCCGGGCCGCTCACCGGAAGACCCAACGTTCTTCTCATCATGATCGAAGCAGCCTCCGGCGCGCACCTCCCTTCCGTGGCCACTGCGCAGGGTGTCCAGAGCGCGACCACGATGCCCAAGCTGGACGCGCTCGCTCAGCGTCACATCCTTTTCACGCGCGTCATCTCTCATCAGAGGCAGACCAACCGTGGCGAGTACGGGATTCTGTGCGGGGACTATCCGAAGCTCCTGACCGACCAGTCCAAGATGAGCGAGCAGGTCTACGGGGCCGCGCGCCGATGCCTTCCCGAGGCCCTTCGCGACGAAGGGTATGCGACGGCGTACATTCAATCGGCGCCGCTCGGCTTCATGCTGAAGGACCAGTTCATGAAGAAGGCGGGCTTCGACGAGCTGATTGGCGATCCCTGGTTTGAGCGGAGCTATGCTCGCACCGATTGGGGCGTGGACGACAAGGCGTTCTTCGAGCAGTCGCTTGGTCGAGTGCTCGAGCTTCACGACGCAGAGAGGCCGTTCTTTGCGACGCTGCTGACCGTCGGCACGCATCATCCTTTCACCTTCCCGGATACCGCGATCGCCGAAGGAGCGCGGAGCCGGCAGGAGCGGGCTTTCCGGTGGGCCGACGACGCCCTCGCCGAGTTCCTGGCAGAGCTCGAAGAACGCGGGGTGCTTCGTGACACGGTCGTGATCATCACCTCCGACGAGTCCGCAGGGCTGGCGCAGGCGGCGAGCGCGACCCAGAGGCTGCTCTCCCAGAGCTGGTCGTTTGTCGTCGTGATGCTGCCCGAGCCGCGGGTGAAACGGATCGATACGCTGTTCGCGCACGTCGATACCGCCCTGTCGGTGACGGACCTTCTCGGCATGGAACGGCAGGAGCGTAGTTTCATCGGGCGGAGTTGGTTCCGTGACTACGAGGCCTCGCGTCACCTGTTCGCGGGCAACACCTATGCGAGAAGCGTGATCATGTGGGACCCTTTGGGCACCGCCGTCGTCTGCGGCGAGTCGTTTCACAATTGCGTGCGTTCGGTCCCCGAGGAAGAGTTGCTGTTCGGTCCGAAGAGGCGGAGCGAGCCGGCATCGCCTCTCGAGCGGCAGCTGCTGGCCGAGGTCGCCCGACTGACGCGCTCCGGCCGAGGAGACATGACCGAGGTAGGGGTGATCGACCTCTTGACCGAGGAGGAGATCTCGGTGCCGGCCGAGGGGGGCAAGAAGCTTCTGATAGGCGGACAGTATCTGCGCGTTCCGGCCGGCACGGTCCTCCGCGTCGACCTCGACCTCGAGGTTTCCGGCGACCAGGCCACGATCGATTTTCACCAGGACGTCTTCCTCGGCGGCTACGAACAGTTCCTGCGCAAGGGCATTGAGGTCCAGGCAGGGGAGCGGTGGCGCCTGAGCTACGAGATCGAGGTCCCGCACGACGCGAGCCAGCTGGTGGTTCAGCTGTACGCGACGACGGTGTCGGGTGATGTAGCGGCGATTCAATTCCACGAGGCGCGGCTCTCGATGACGAGCGGCCCCGTGACTGCGCCCAGGGTGACGGTCATTCAGGACGAGGTCTCGTCGGCCGCTACTCGCTGAGTTGGAGACGGCACTGGATGCGTTGCATCTGCTCCTGCTCCCATCGCTCGAGCTCGCTTTGCAGGAGCTTGCCGGCTTCCCGGCTCGCGGTCCCGTCATCGAGGTGCTGGTTCGGACCGGCTTCGAGGTCGTAGACCAGCGTCGTGTCAGCGCCTCGATGATGGATCAGTCGATAGCGGCCGCGGCTGATCGCTCCCTTGGGCTCGTATCCTTTGCTCGCCGCTCGAATACCGCGGATCCTGGCCCGAATCGATGCGTCATCGAGTGCGGACAGGCGGAAGCTATCGAAAAGCTCGCGGCCGCGCACCGGAAAGGCCTCGGAAAAGGACGGCCGGTCCGGCAGGTTTGGGTGCAGGGTGAAAAGGCTCTTGGCGGCGATATCCGACGGGATAGGCAACCCAAGGAAGTGCAGGACGGTCGGGGCAACGTCCGCAAGACTGACGCCAACCCGTGGTTCAGAAGAAGAGAGGCTGGCGTGCCAGAGCACGAGCGGGACGTCGATCATCCAACCGTTCAGGTACACGTGGTGTCCCCAATAGGACTGTTCTCCCAAGGCCTCGCCGTGGTCCGAAAAGAATACGACCAGCGTATCCTCGAGCCAGCCATCGTCATTCAAGTACCGCATCAAACGCCCGAGCTCTCGGTCGAAGTACGCCACTTCGCTCAGGTAAGCGTTCTTGGGGCCCTTTCCGAAGAGGAACTCTCGGTGATGTCGGTAGGGGTCGTGTGGCGCGTAGTAGTGGACCCACGCCATGATCGAGGCGTCGTCTTCACGTGCGGCTCGGAGACGCGCGATGAGGGCATCGGTGGCAGCGGGGTCTGTGCCGGCGAACTCGGTCTCGACGCCGGACGCGAGCAACTCCCCGACGATCGGAAGACGAAACCAGGTGACGTCGGGAAGAACCGCGACCTGGCGGTCGACTAGGGTGCGGGAGCGTGTGAAGATCGTGTCGGGCAGTGCGGGAGAGAGATAGAGCTCCGCCGGGCTCAGGCCGGTGAACGCGCTGCCCATGGCGAACAGCGTCGCGGGATACGTCGATGTGGCGCTCGTGAAGGACACGCCAGCTTTCGCGAGTTGCGCCAGCTCTGGCATCACCGGGCGCCCGTCTGCTTGCATGCCCACGACGTCCTTTCGAAGGGCATCGACCGTGACGATGATCACGTTTCGCCGTCCGTTTGGCTCGATGCCGATTGGAGACCGATCCATCACGGGTCTGGGCTTGGGGCATGCCTTACCGGCGGTAGACCAGCTGTCCTCGCGCCGGAAGTGAGGGAGCACGTAGAGCGTCGCCAGCGCTCCCGCTCGGCTGTGTACCATCAATTCGCGCTTACCGGTTGCTACGAGTGCGGGATCGAGACGAGATCCGAGTCCAAAGAGCAGGCATGCGGCGGCAGCGCCCAAGATGACGAGCCCGAGCCGAGACCCGCGAGCCATTAGGTACACCACCGCGCCCGAAAGAAGGCCCGCCGGGAAGACCAGCTGCGCCATGGAATAGTCGTACGCTCGGTAGAGCACGATGGTGGCCATCAGCAGCGCGACTGCGAGCACGGTGAACGTCATCCAAGCCGCAGTCCATCGTCGGTCCCGAGTGCGCGCGCCCAGGATGAGCCAGAGCCAGCCCCCTGCGGCAAGCAGTCCGAACGCTGAGGCCATCGCGACCCGAAACAGCTGGCGCTGCGGGTGACGTGTCCACTGCGGCCCCGCAAGCAGGAAGTCGGTGTGCTCCCAGCCGATGGCCACTCCGAACACAATGACGGCCAGCGTGGACGCCGCGATCACAGCCCGTGGCGAGCGCGCCGCCCGAAAAGCCGCGCCCAATACCAGTGTCGTAGGGATCGACCCCATGAGCGCGAGCCACGACAATTCGCCGAGGAGGGCCGTTGGGACGGACTCTTGGGGTGATAGGTTCGCGAGCAGGAACAGAACGCATCCGAGATAGGCCGAGGCCCACAAAGTCAGGATGGGCGCGAGCTGTCTACGGGGCATCGAGCTCCGCGACCTTCTCGTCCAGGGATTGCTCCGCTGCGACGAGCCGTGTCGCTCTCATCGGGGGTTCGAAGGAAGAGTGAAAGAGCCACCATCGAGGAGTGGCCTCGACGGGCGTCAGGCCCCACGCCTCGATGTCGCGAGCCTCCCTGCGTAGGTCCAGCATGAAATAGTTGCCGAACTGACGATACGGATGGCGGGATGCGAATGCTGCGCGCTGCTCTTCGGGGAAGGCATCGAGAGCTGCGACGAAGACCCACCCCGTGGCTCCCTGATGGTTTGAGATCTGGACGCGCGGGTTCTGCGACCAGCGATGGGTCACTCGGTCGAGGGTGATGTCGAACCGAGGCTCCAGGCGAAAGTGCTTGAGGCTAGTGTGCAGTTGCACCCCCGTATCGCGGTCGGTCCACGCCTTGACGCGCTCGGCAAAGCGGAGCTCCGGTCTCCCTGAGTCGTAGGTGTCCATCGCGCCCCGAACCGGAGTGAAAAACCACATCGAGCCGCCGACGTAGCGTCCTTCGGGAACGAGATCAAGGACCCGGATCGCCAGTGGAACGAGTAAGAGCAACACACTGAAGCTCGCAGCGATCCCTGCACGCTCGCGAATCCAGCGCGCCATCGCGAAGAGGGACACAGGAACGGCGATCGCCACGGCGGGCAGCATCGGCCATGCCCAGTACGAATGGACGATCGCGCTCCAACGAAAGGTCCAGTAGTGAATCAACCCAGCGACCAGGAACGCGACGGGAATCAGATCACGCGCCCGCGCCGTCCCGCGGACCGCGCGAACGGCCCATGCCGCCACCCAGGCGACGCAAAGCCCAAGAACAGGCACCGTAAACATCAGCTCGGGCACCACCAGCAAATGCGTCCGAAACCGGGCCCAGGAAAGCGCACGCCGAGCATTGAACGCTTCCCTCAAATCATCGACATTCCCGGTAAGCAGCTCGACCAAAACGAAATGCCCCACAAACAACAGCGCCACCCAGCCGCAAAACACCCCCAGGTACAAAAAGGGGACAGTCCCCTTTTCAGAAGGGTTAACCCTTTCAAAAAGGGGACTGTCCCCTTTTTTTGAGACGGTGTGGGTCCAGTGGAGGGCTATGCAGGCGGCGATGTAGTAGGCGGGCCAGTCCCAGGTGGCGGCGATGGTGAACGCGGCGAGGAAGAAGGCGAAGTCTCGAACACTCCAGGGGGGGGCGCGGGTTGAGCGGATGTAGAGGTAGAGGGTGAGTAGCGACCAGAAGATGAAGCCGGCCGAGTGGTTGGCCATGTTGGTGTAGATCGCGTTGATCGGGAGGGCAACGTAGATTGCGGAGGCGGCGAGGGCGTGGGCGTCGTCCCAGAGGCGCCTCACTACGGCGAACAGCATGCAGAGCGCCGCCACACTCCAGAAGCCCGCGACCAGACGGATCGAGAGCTCGCGATCGCCGAAGAGCTTCACGCTGGCCACGTTGTGCAGGTGGAGCGCGAGCGGTGCGTGCGTGTAGAGCTGCTCCGTCTTTGGGGGAACGTTGGCGGTCTCGTACTGAAGCGGGAACAGCACGTCCCAGCGCAAGGTGTTGCGCGCGGCGTTGTGATACGCGGCACCGTTCCAGCCGTTGTGGCCGCGAGTCCATTGATCGGCGACGCCCCACACGGCCAAGAAGACCTGCAGCGCGAGCACTACGGCAAAGGCGATGCGAATCGGCCTCTGCCTGCCGCCGACGCGATCCGGGCCCATCTCGGGGGCAGTATGGCCGCTCATGGCCGGTGCGTCAGCTTTCGAGAAGCCTGCGTGCGACGACGTGTGCCTGAATCTCGTTGGCGCCCTCGAAGAGGCTGAGAACTCGCGCGTCCACCAACAAGCGAGATGCGGTGTACTCTTCCGCGTACCCGTTTCCGCCGTGAATCTGGACGTTCGCGTCCGCGGCTTCCCATGCGCAGCGGGTCGCCAGAAGCTTCGCCATGCCTGCCTGAAGGTCACAGCGCTTCTCCTGGTCTTTCTCACGAGCGCTGAAATACGTCATCTGCCGGCCGGCTTGGATGCGCACGACCATGCGGCCGATTTTTCGAGCGACGCGGGGGAACTGAAAGATCGGCCCGCCAAATTGCTCGCGTTCGGTGGCGTAGAGGATCGCATCTTCGAGGGCCGCTTGCGCCACGCCCACGCCGCGCGCGGCCGTTTGAATCCGCGCGCTCTCGAAGGTGCGCATGAGCTGCTTGAAGCCCGCGCCTTCTTCGCCGCCCAGCAGCGAGTCCGCCGGGAGCTTGAAGTCCTCGAAGCTCAGCTCGTATTCCCCCATGCCGCGATAGCCGAGCACCTTGATCTCGGTCCCGGTGAGTCCTTCGTCGACGAACTCGGTTTCGCCTTCGTCGCGGCTCCGGCGCGTCTTCTCGGCAAGGAACATCGACAGGCCACGGTAGCCTGGCTCGCTCGCATTGGTGCGCGCGAGGACAGTCATCAAGTCCGCGCGGGCCGCGTGCGTGATCCATGTTTTCTGCCCGTTGATCACGTAGCTGCCATCGTCCTGCTTAACGGCCCGCGTGCCGAGGTGCGCGAGATCCGAGCCGATGTTTGGTTCCGTGAAGACGGCGGTTGACAGCACTTCTCCGGCAGCGAGCCTCGGGAGCCAATTCTTCTTCTGTTCCTCGGTGCCGCCACCCATGATCAGCTCTGCGGCAATTTCTGAGCGAGTGCCGAGCGAACCCACGCCAATGTAGCCGCGCGACAGTTCCTCGGTGACGACGCACATCGCGACCTTGCTCATCCCGAGCCCGTCGTATTCCTCGGGGATCGTGAGCCCGAATACGCCGAGCTCGCTCATCTGGTCGACGATGCCCATCGGGATCAACGCATCGTTGCGGTGGATCTCTTGCGCCTGGGGAAGGACCTCTGCGTCGACGAACTTCGAGAACTGTGAGCGAATCTCGTCGAGCATTTCGTCCTCGAACCCCGGGTTCGGGAACCCGTGATCCCGCGCATGTGCAGCGAGCTCGAGGTAAACCTGGCCACTAGCGTGCTCTGTGGAAAACGCGACGACCTCCGGTCGAAGCACGGTGTCCCGCAGGTCTGCTTCGGTGATACCGAGCTCGCCGAGGCCGATGTTCTCACACGCGCCGAGGTCGACTCCGCCGACGATCGCGCGCGCCACCTCACCGATGTACGCCCGGGCGACCTTGTCTTCGTAGTCTCCGCCGACCCGTTCGGCCCACGCAGCCATCTGCCGGCACGCTTCGAGCTCGGTTGCCAGGTATGCAACGGCGTGCGCAGCGAGTTGGTTCTCGTTCAGCTTCTTCGCGCTGATCCGGTCCCCTTCGGTGACGAGCGCTTTCACGTTGTCGTGCGCGCGCTGGTAGACGCCCTCAATGGCTTCGATGACTTGTTGCATGGCTGCTCCTAACCGTTTGCGATTGCGGCGAGGGTTTCTTCGAGGTTCTTGAGCCCGGGCCGAGGCGCGCCGACCAAGCAGGCGACCGTGCCGTGAAGCTTGTTCTCGTACATCAATTGATGAGCCTCGGGGATCTCTTCCCACGTGAAGAGGCGCGTCATGACCGGCTTGACCTTGTCTTGAATGACCAGCCGGTTCGCACGGCTCGCCGAATCGGCGTCCGCGAAGTGGGAGCCGATGATCTGCTTCTGGCGCATCCAGAGATGACGCACGTCGAAGTTCAGGTCGTAGCCGGTGGTGGCGCCGCAGATGACGATTCGACCGTACTTCGCTGCCAGGAAGACGCTTGCCGGGAAGGTCGCCTTGCCGACGTGCTCAAACACGACGTCGGGACCCTTACGCTCGCCGAGAATCTCCCAGATCCGTTTGCCAAAGCCCTTGAGGTCGGCGCTGTGCGCCTTTTGCTCCTCTGGCGTCATGTCGTCTTTGTACTGAAGCGCCGGAAAGTCCCTGCGATTGATCACCCCGTGTGCTCCCAGCTGCATGACCAGCTCGGCTTTGTCGTCGCTCGACACCACCGCGATCGCGCGGGCGCCCATGATCTTACAAAGCTGCACGGCGAATACCCCCAGGCCGCCGCCAGCGCCCCAGATGAGCACGTCCTCGCCTGGCTCGACCTTGGCGCGGTCGACCAACATGCGGTGGGCCGTGTAATAGGTGAGGCCGTAGCTCGAGGCCTCTTCCCAGCTGAGGTGCGCGGGCTTTGGCAACACCTGCTGCGCCTGAACTCTGGTGAACTGTGCGAACGAGCCGTCGGGGGTTTCGTAGCCCCAGATGGTCTGCAAGTCGTTGGTGCCCGGGTTCACGAGATGGTTGCAGTGCACCACTACCTCATCGCCCACCTTGTGGTCGTTGACGCCGGGGCCGACCGCCCACACGACACCAGACGCATCGGAGCCTGCAATGTGGTACTCGAGCCCGTGACCTTTGAGTATGTTGACCGGCTTGCCAAGCCCCGCCCAGATGCCGTTGAAATTGACGCCAGCCGCCATGACCTGCACCAGGACCTCGCCAGGACCGAGCTCCCAAACCGGCGCCTCTTCGTGCTGGAAAGATTGTTTGGGCTCGCCGAACCGCTCGGGGCGAATGACGTAGGCGTGCATCTTCTCAGGCACGGCGCCGAGCTCTGGGACTTGACCAACGGGGACGATATCTGGACGTTCAGTCATGGGTTCCTCACGGAGTTTTGCCGAGCGCTGATACATACTCCCGGCTCAAGTGTTCGCAAAGGCCTAACGGCGTATCACCGCCGGCGAGGTCTCGTTCGGCGCGGGCTTTGAGCCGCGCTACCCCCCCTAGGGTCGCCAGCCCATGCTCGCCATGCTTGCGGCTGAAAAGGTCGAGTGTCCACTGGACCTCGCCTTGGCGGCGTCGTGCTGGAAGCGTCGCGTCGAGGTGCTGCCGATGCGCGTCGAGGGCGTCGATGAGCGCATCAATTCCGGTGCCTTTGGTTGCGCTGGTCGCGATGATCGGTGTTTCCCAGTCGGCATCCCGGCCGCCCTCGGCGCCTGCTGCATGGGCGGTTCGAAGGGCACCGCGGAGGTCAGCGATGGCACGCTGCGCGAGCTCGTCGTGATCCGCCTTGTTCACAACCAGTATATCCGGGATCTCCATGATGCCGGCCTTCAGGAACTGAAGCACGTCGCCGCTCCCGGGCTGGATCACGAGGACGACCGTGTCCGCCACGTGCACGATGTCGATCTCCGACTGTCCGACCCCCGTCGTCTCGATGACGACGATGTCGTAGGCCGCTGCCAACACACGCACCGCGGAGTTGGCCGCGTAGGCAAGGCCCCCGACTTCGCCCGCCGTTGCGAGGGAGCGTACGAACAGGCCCGCATCGGAGGGGTCGAAGCTCATCCGGGCGCGGTCGCCGAGCAACGAGCCACCCGACCGTATGCTGGACGGATCGACGGCGACGACTCCGACCGTGCGATCACGTCGTCGAACAGAGCGCGCGAGCGTCGACGTCAAGGTGCTCTTTCCGACCCCGGGCGGACCGGTAAGGCCCACGCGGTGACCGGCCGCCGCCTTCGGGGCATCCTTGAGCGCGGCCAGAAGCCCGGTGACGCGGGCGTGCGCGTCGGACCGTCGATCCTCGACGAGGTTCAAAGCGCGAGAGACGGCCGCCTTGTCCGCGGACATCACCAGCCGTGCGTCGTCCGACAGATCACTCGGCGGCATGCTGGCGGTCCACCAGGTCGATCAAGTCGCTCATGATGTTGTCGAGCTCGAAGTCCTTTGGCGTATAGACCGCTGCGATCCCCTCCCGGCGAAGCCGTTCGGCGTCCGCGTCCGGAATGATGCCGCCCACGACCAGGGGCACGTCGCCAAGCCCCGCAGCGCGAAGCCGCTCCGCGACCTCCGGGACGAGCGCGAGATGAGAGCCACTGAGAATACTCAGGCCGATGAGATGAACGCCTTCTTCGAGCGCAGACGCCACGATTTGCTCTGGCGAGACCCGAATTCCTTCGTAGACGACGTCGAAGCCGACATCGCGGGCCTTGATGGCGATTTGTTCCGCACCGTTCGAGTGACCGTCGAGGCCGGGCTTGCCCACGAGCAGCTTCGCCCTTCGCCCCATCCGGGTTTCGAGGTCGCTAAGCCGAGCGCGCAGTCGATCGATCACCTCCGCGGAGGCGCCGGACCCCGAAGCCTTCACGGTGGCGCCCGCCACGCCCGTCGGCGCGCGGTACTCGCCCCAGACTTGGCGAAGCGTGTTGGCCCACTCGCCGGTGGTGACACCCGCGTGCGCTGCAGCAATCGACGGGGCCATCATGTTCTCATCGGTATTTGCGACGCGCTGTAGCTCCGCCAGCGCCTTGGCGACCGCGGCGCCGTCACGCTCGAGTTTCCAGTGGCCGAGCGCCTCGCGCTGATTGGCGTCGACCTCCGGGTCGACCGTGAGGATCGCGTCATCGAGGTTCTCGGTGAGCGGGGAGGGCGCGCCTTCAATGTACTTGTTGACCCCCACTACGACCTGGTCGCCGTTCTCGATCGCGCGAAGCCGGGCCGCGTTCGACTCGACGAGCCTCTGCTTGATGTAGCCGCTCTCGACCGCCTCGACGGCGCCGCCGCGCTTCAACACCTCTTGCACTTCCGTCCATGCGGAGTCGACCAGCCGTTGGGTGTTCGCTTCGACGACCTCGCTGCCCTTGAACAGGTCGGCATATTCGAGAAGGTCGCTCTCGTAGGCGAGGATCTGCTGGGCGCGCAGTGACCATTGCTGATCCCATGGGCGCGGTAGACCGAGCGCCTCGTTCCACGCGGGAAGCTGAATCGCGCGGGCCCGTGCGTCTTTGCTGAGGGTGACCGCCAGCATTTCCAGGACGATTCGGATGACGTTGTTCTCGGGCTGTTGCTCGGTGAGGCCGAGGGAATTCACCTGCACGCCGTATCGGAACCGGCGCTGCTTGGGGTCGGTGACGCCGTAGCGCTCGCGAGTCACGCGGTCCCAGAGCTCGACGAACGCGCGCATCTTGCAAAGCTCTTCGACGAAGCGAATGCCGGCGTTCACGAAAAAGCTCATGCGCCCGACGACCGTGCCGAACTCACTTTCGGGCACGCGGCCCGTCGCCTTCACGGCGTCGAGCACGCCGATCGCGGTGACCAGCGCATAGGCGAGCTCCTGCGTGGGCGTCGCGCCGGCTTCCTGCAAGTGGTAGCTGCAGATGTTGATCGGGTTCCACTTGGGGACTTCGTCGACCGTGTAGGTGATCAAGTCGGTGATCAGCCGCATCGACGGCGCGGGCGGGAAGATGTGCGTACCGCGCGATAGGTACTCTTTGATGATGTCGTTCTGCGTCGTGCCTCGAAGGACGCTCGGGTCGACGCCCTGCTCCTCGGCGACCGCCACGTAGAGCGACAACAGCCACACCGCGGTGGCGTTGATCGTCATCGACGTGTTCATTTGGTCGAGCGGAAGCCCGTCGAAGAGCGCGCGCATGTCGCCGATGTGTGAGACGGGGACGCCGACCTTACCGACCTCACCGCGAGCGAGTGGATCGTCCGCGTCGTAGCCGGTCTGGGTTGGCAAATCGAACGCCACGCTGAGGCCGGTTTGGCCCTTCGCTAGGTTGGTTCGGTACAGTGCATTCGACGCGGCCGCCGTACTGTGGCCCGAGTACGTACGCATGATCCACGGTCTGTCGCGCTCCTGCTTGCCGTCCTCCGCCATCCGCCGGTCCTTTCCTCTGCGATCCGCCCGAGGGGGCAGAAGCCTACATCGTTTTTCGCATCGCTTGCGTCGCGGGCTCGCGCGACCGTTGCGGTGCCCTTTACAGCTTCACACGGCCGAACCCGATGTTCGTTGGACTATCATATGGCCGACGGGGGTCAAGCGCCCGAGAAACATGGCTTTTCGGAGCTTCTCCACTCTGGTGGACCTTGTAAATTTGCGGTAAAAGGCTCGGATGGCCGAGACCAACGCGGCGATGGGGCAACGCCTGCGGGAGCTTCGGCTACGGCGGGGCCTCCAGCAAAGCGAGGTCGCGCGCCGTCTCAAGATCTCACCCGCGTATTTGAGCCTCATCGAGAAGGGCAAGCGCGTCGTTCAGTTGCCGCTGCTCTTTCAGGCGCTCGAGGTCTACGACGTTGCGGTCGAAGACTTCATGGAGAGCCTAGGCGAGCACCGGGTCGACGACGGCCTCGCCCGGCTGCTCGACGAGCCTTTGCTGCGTTCGCTCAACCTCAGCGAAGAAGACCTCGCCAGCATCAGCGCGGAACCGCGAATGGTGGCGACCATCACGGCGCTCTTCAATCTCTACAAGAACACTCGCAGTCAGCTCGACCACGTGACGGCAAGCATCGCGCAGCGGGAGCGGCAGGGTGACGACGACTCGGTTCGCTTCGATTACAGCCCATACGACGAGGTGACCGACTTTCTCGAGCAGCATCACAACTGGTTCGAGCTACTCGAGGAACGCGCGCAGCAGTTTCGGCGCGACTGCGCGTTTGGACGCCGTGTCACGAGCGACGATCTCGAGCGAGGGCTATTGGCGCAGGTCGGAGTGCGCGTGCAGCGAATTCCCGAGCGCAGCGGCAGCTCCGTCATCCGCACCTGGAATGCCCAGGAACGCATTCTCACCGTTTCGGAGGATTTGTTCGAGCAGCGGCTGAAGTTCCAGCTCGCGCACACGATTGCGCTCGGCCTTTTCGATGAGGAAAAGCTGCACAAGCCAATCCTCGAGGGCTACAGGGGCCAGCACGGCGAGACCCGGAAGCTGATCAAGATTCATCTGGCCAACTACTTTGCTGGCGCGCTCCTGCTTCCCTATCCAGAGTTCTACCGGGAGGTGATGGGCACGCGCTACGACGTAGAGCTGCTCGCGCAGATTTTTGAGTCCTCATACGAGACCGTCGCGCACCGGATGTGCAATCTATCGGACCCGCGGCGCAGGGGCGCTCCCATGCACTTTCTGAGGGTCGACGTCGCGGGCAACATCTCCAAGCGCTACGCCGGTGATGGAATTCGGTTTCCGTACCAGGACGGCTCATGTCCCAAGATGGCCGTGCACCTGGCTTTTCTCACGCCGAGCGTCATCACCAAGCAGTACTCGGCGTTTCCCGATGGATCGACCTACTTCTGCTTCGCCAAGATCGTCAGCGAGCCGCAGCAGGGTTCGCTCGTCAAGGGCACGACCCACAGCATCGGCCTCGGCACCCATGCGGACGACGCCAAGCACTTCGCGTATGCCGACGACCTTCCGTTTGCTGACCCAAAGAAGATGGCGGTACCCGTTGGGACGACCTGCCGGTTTTGTGAGCGGACCGATTGCAACATGCGGTCGGCACCCAGCTATAAGTTCGCGTTCCGCGTCGATGAGTACACCAAGAAAGACAACTTCTTTTCTCCATTGATGAGTGGGGACCCGGGCGTAGAAGTGCAGAAGCCGACTCGCCGGAAGCCGTCGGCGTGATATGGTCGCGGACCGGAGGTCAAGATGCCGTCGTTCGATGTCGTTTCCAAGCTCGACCAACACGAAGTCGATAATGCGCGCAACCAAGCGAGCAAAGAGATCGCCCAGCGGTACGATTTCAAGGGCACCGAGAGCACGATCGAGCAAACCGACGAAGGGATTGTGATCCGGTCGAACAGCGAGGGCCGGCTCGACGCTGCACGCGACGTGCTCGAGAGCAAAATGGTCCGCCGTCAGGTGTCTTTGAAGTCGCTCGACGCTCAGCAGGCCCAGCAAGCAGGCGGGCAGATGTGGAGGCAGCTCATCAAGCTCAAAGAGGGCGTGTCCAAGGAAAAGGCCAAGGAAATCGTCAAAGCGATCAAAGACAGCAAGCTCAAGGTTCAGGCCTCGATCCAGGGCGACGCGGTGCGGGTTTCGGGCAAGAAGCGCGACGATTTGCAGGAGACCATTGCGTTTCTCAAGGAGCAGGACTTCGACCTGCCACTCCAATACGTGAACTTCCGAGACTGAGGCCGTTTGCTTTGACCGAGACCAAACAAGAGCTGGTGGTCGGGTACCAGGGCACCGAGGGAGCGTATAGCCAACTCGCTGCGACGCATCACTTCGCCGACGCAGAGGAGCCGATTCGCTGTGTTGGCTATCACAGCTTTCGCCAGATGCTCGAAGCCGTGAAGGCGGGAGAAGCCGACTACGCGGTGCTGCCCATCGAGAACTCGATCGCTGGCTCGATCAACGACAGCTACGACCTGCTCGCCAAAACGGGGCTCTTCCTCGTCGGGGAAGAGTTTCAGCCGATTGCCCATTGCTTGATTGGAGCGGCAGAGGTGGCGGTCACCGACATTCGTCGCGTCTACTCGCACCCCGTGGCGCTTGCGCAGTGTGGCGAGTTTCTGGAGACCCTCGACGACTGCCACGTGGAAGCGTTCGTCGACACGGCCATGGCCGTCGAGAAGGTCAAGCGGGATGCCGACCCGACGCAGGCGGCCATTGCGAGCGAAGAAGCGGCAGCGTTGCACGGTTTGCCGATTTTACGCCGGGAAATCGCCGACCATCCTGAGAACTACACACGGATGGTGATCGTTGCGCGCGAGCCCGCTCACCACGGGCAGGGTGTGTCCTGCAAGACATCGCTGATCTTCTCGACGATTCACGAGCAGGGCGCGTTGGCGCGTTGCATCGCGATTTTTGCGGAGCGCGGTTTGAACCTCACGAAAATCGAATCGCGACCCAAGCCGCACACGCCGTTCGAGTACGTCTTCTATGTCGATTTCGAGGGCGATGTCGATCGCGAGACGACCCAGGCCGCGCTCCGCGACCTCGAGGCGGTAACGACCTTTCTCAAGGTGCTAGGTTCGTATCCGATCGGTCACGCCGGCGTTAGCTAGCGATTGCTTCGGCGACGTGCGCGAGGCGATTCGCGTCGCTCTCCAAGCCGGCCGCCAGGCAAGTCGCGGAAACCATCTTCAGCGCGGCCGCTTCCCCTGGCCCGTCCTGTTGAGCGCGTGCAGCGGCGAGCGCCTCGAGTGCGTCGATCATCGCGTCGCGTCCGCGCCCGCGAGCCAGCTGCAGACACGCCGACGCGATTCCAATTCGGATAGCGGTCGCCGGCGCTTGATTGGGGGTCTTCTTGGCAGCCGCGAGCGCACGTTTCGCGGCCGGAATGTCTTCTCGGGTCACGTACGAGACTACGCGCAGGCAGTGGGCACCGGTGAGATCGCCGCCCGCTGCGATCGAGGATTCGATCAGGCTATCGAACTTGTCGTGGTCTTGTTCCCTGAGCATCCGCACGAGCGCGTCGGCCGGGTTCTCGAGCTCGGCTACGGGAACGGGAATCGTCGGCCTTTCCTCTTCCTCCTCCTGGGGTGGCCCAGATGGAAGCCGAACGGCGCGGCTGATTTCGGAGGCGCCTTCGCGAGTCTCGGTGTCGGGTTGATACTGAACCGCCGCTGCGGCCAATCTGACCGCCGCTGCGGTGTACCCGTTGTCCGCAGCCAGGGATCCGGCCTCGAGAATCGCGTGTGCCCCGCGCGCGAGGTCACCACCTTCGCACAGGTAGGCGCCGACCGTGGCTGCCATCGACGGCCCGACCAGCGGTTCGGCGGTATGAAGTGCATGCGCGACGAATCGGTAGGCTTCGGTTCGGCGCGCGGGCGGCATGCGCTGCACGACCGCCCTTCGGAGGAGCTCGGAGTCTGGCTTACCTTGTGGCGTCAGGAGCCCATCATTGACCAGCGCCTCGAGAGCCCTGCGCCTCGTGCCGTCCGGTATCCCGTCCAACGCGACCGCGGCGTCCACGACTTGCGCGGAAGAAGCGGGGAGGGCGGTGCATGCGATCTCTAGGAAACGCATCGACGATGTATCGAGGGTGGCGAAGCGCTCTTCGAGGAGGGCACGAGGGCCCAGGTGTTGGCGGCGTTCCGCCGTCTCGTCGCGCCAGACGAACCGATGGCCGTCGTGCACGATATCACCGGTGGCGATCATGGTTCGCGCGGCCTCTGTGATCCCGAGCACGGTGGTGCCCCCCGTGATCACGAGCTGGGTCGCGATCTCCGTGTCGGCGTCTGGGCCCAGGATACCGGTGGCTACGATCAGGGCTTCGTTGGGATCCAGTGTGGGGAGGTCGATCTTCGCGGCCCTCCGCAGGCCGCGGAGGCCTGCCGGCACGCTCGATTCCGTGGTTCGGATGCACAGGAGGGCGGCCACGGTGTCGTCGGACAACGCCGCACCGAGGACCCCGAGTGTTGCAGGATCGACCGCTCCGACGCGATTGACGTAGATCCACGGAAGACCGCGTTTCGCCTGCAACGCCCGGCACATCGCCTTGAGCGCATGGATCGCCGCCTCGCGGGGTGGAGGGGCTGCGCAGGCAATGGCTTTGAGCGCGTCGGCTACGCCAGGTTCGGTCTTCTTTAGAGCTTGCCGGGTCGGCTCCAGCGTTCGCCAAGCCTTCAGAAGCGCGAGGCGGAGCCCTCCGAGTGGCTCGAGCCCTCCGGGCACGGCACCGATCTCCAGGAATGCGGCCGGTCGAAGCTCGTCGCGCAGCGCGAAGACTCCGGCGCGCGCGCCGATGCCGAGCTCCCCCTTCAAATAGAATGCGCAAGTCTGAGACCCTGCCGCGGCCTTCTTCATCGGCTCGAGGGCATGGCGAACGCTTGCCGGAACGGGAGCGGGGTGAAGCAGACCAACGGATTGCCGGCACTCCTCGAGAAGCGGCCGGCTCCTGTCGATGGCTTCTCCGTGCAACGCGAAGGAGCTCGTACTCACGGAACGCCCGAACAGATAGGTTCTCGACGCTGCTTCGCGAGACTCGACATCGAGAACGACTTCGCCCGCGCGGGCTTGGTTGGCCAACAGCTGCGCGCGATCGATGGCGCTACCGCTGTTCGTGAGATGGCCAGCGTCGTCTTTGTCCCGTTGCACGTCGCCGCTCGCGATCCCAAACGCGATGGGAAGCCCGCCGGCGGGCACGGGTTGCGACTCAGCTTCCGCGAGCAGGCGGAGGGCGAGGTTGATCGCGCTCTTGAGCTCATGAAGCTCAAAGTTCGCGACGACGGTGCCCGCGAGGGAGGAAATGACCTCGCCACCACCACTTTGGACCTCGTTCGTGACGTAGCGCGCCCACTGCCCGGCGGCGGCAGTGGTCTCCTCTTCTTCGAAAGCAGGAGGCAGGATTCTGTGCCACAGGACGAAACGTTCCATCGCGATGAACAGCTAGGCGCGCTCGGGCGCCGACTTCATGTCGACCATGGTCCCAAAGATGCCCATGTCCCCCTCTTAGGGTCACGATCCCATGCAGAGAGCCCCCTGTAAAGGGACTGAGCTTTCTCGACTTCCGAGTTCTGTTTGTGCTAGCTGGGGATCATGCTGAAGGGGGCGCACGTCCTGATTACCGGGGGCGCGGGGTTCATCGGGACGGCGCTGACCGCGCGTCTCGCTGAAGATAACCACGTCCGGGTCCTCGATATCTTGCGCCGGAACGCGCTCTCGGCGGCGGGCCTCGATCGCCATCCGAACGTCGAACTCATCGTCGGCGATGTTCGCGACATGACGGCGGTTCGCAGAGCGGTCACGGGGTGCGAGTACGTGATCCACATGGCGTCGATCGCCGGCGTCGATACGGTCCTGAAGAACCCCGTGGCGACGATGGAGATCTCGCTCGAGGGTACGATGAACGTTCTTCGCGCGGCCAATGACTGTACAGGCGTCAAGCGTGTGATCGACTTCTCTACGAGCGAGGTCTTCGGCTCGTACGCGTTTCGCGTTCGGGAAGCCGACGTCACCAGTCTTGGAGCGGTCGGCGAGGCCCGTTGGACCTATGCGGTCAGCAAGCTCGCCACGGAGCATCTCGCCCACAACTACTGGAAGCAGTTCGACCTCCCGACGGTCGCCATTCGCCCGTTCAACATCTACGGGCCGGGGCAGGTCGGCGAGGGCGCGGTGCATGCGTTCGTGGTGCGGGCGTTGCAGGGCGACAAGATCCTCATACACAACGAGGGCGACCAGATTCGCTCGTGGTGTTACATCGATGACATCGTCGAGGCGATTCTGCTTGCAATGGCGCGGGACGAGGCCGTTGGCGAGAGCTTCAACATCGGAAATCCACGAAGCACGATCACGATTTACCAGCTCGCGCAGCTGATCGTCCGCCTCACCGAGAGCAAATCCGCAATCGAGTTCGTCGAGTGGGACTTCCCTGACGTCGAGCTTCGCATTCCTGACGTCAGGAAGGCCGAACAGCTTCTGGGGTTTCGAGCGCACGTAGAGCTCGAGCAAGGGCTGCTCGACACGATCGAGTGGTATCGACGCAAGCTCAACGGCGAGGCGTGAAATGACCAGCGGTTCTCCGCGGGTTTACGACCTGTCTACCGCGCGTCCTGACGGCTGGTTCGAGGAAGTGCTCGCGCAGTCCAAGGATTTCGAAAGGGCGTGTGAGATCATCGGCCGCAGCACGCTTGGGCTCGCGCTCATCGCTGGTGCACGCGTCCTCAGTCTGACGGCTAACCCGCACGCGGAAGACCTGACGACTGTCGAGTTCTCGATCGGTCAAGATCCGACGGTTCGGCAAGTGCCGCTTTCTGAATTCCGTGAGACGATTGGACAGTCCCTGCTGACGCCACTGCAGAGCTGGACCCTCGCCGACGACCCCGACGTGGAGGCGCTGCAGGCGCACATCGGTGGGCGCTACATGCTCGAGGCGTCCTTGTTCAACGTGGAGCCGCTCGAGCTCCGGAACGACCTAGGCCTTTCCGAGGTTGCCCTCGAGTTCAACGGCATTCGGCACGTGTTGGCCCTCGAAGACTTCAGAGATGTGCTCGACGAGCGCGTGCGCTCGGAGCTCGGCCTCGACCGGCAGGATGATGTGGCGATCGACCTGGCCGTCGTGGACCAGGCCGAAGAGGCCAACGCCCACGGCAACTGGGGGGCCACGGTCGCCATGCTCAACCCCTGGCTGACCCCAATTTCGATGCTCTTGCGGACAGGGGAAGCCGACAGCCTCGCCGAGGACGTTCACGGACGCTTGTCGACCAGTCTCGACCTGCTCGGCACCGCGTACGCGAACATGGGTGAGCTCGACGCCGCCAACGAAGTCTTACGGCTCGGGATTCAATGGGCCGGCGAGTCGGGAAAGGCGGGGGGCCTGTTCCTCGCGTTGGGGCGTGCGTCCGTCGCTAGCGAGAAACACGGCGAGGCGATCGGGTTGCTGCGCCGAGCGATTCGCCTCGGCGCCGAGGAACGCGACGCGTTGCCTCTTCTCGCCCAATCCTTGAGCGCCCGTAACCAGGGCCTGGCGGCGATGGTGTGCAACGAGCGGGCGCGAGCTCTGGGCGCGAGCGCCGCAGAGTTGGAGGCGCTTCAGACCGAGCTGCAGGCGCGTCTCGGCGATGCTTGGCCGAGGTTTCAGGCCTGGATGAGCGACTCCGAGTAGCTGCTTTACTTTGCTCCCGAGGCTTCGTACCGTAGCCGTTCGGATGTCGGGCTTTCTTTTGTCGATCGATCAGGGGACCACCGGTTCCACTGCGTTGCTCTTGTCTCCCACTGGGCAGATTCTAGGGCGCGCGAACCGCGAGTTTCCGCAGCATTTCCCTAGGCCCGGCTGGGTCGAGCACGACCTCGAGGAGATTTGGCAAAGCGTCGGCGCAGCCGTGACTGAGGCCTTGGAGCGGGCGGGCGTTGCGCCGACGGATTGCTTGGGCATTGGAATCACCAATCAGCGGGAAACTACGGTCCTTTGGGACCGGAACACCGGGGCAGCGGTTCACAATGCCATCGTCTGGCAGGACCGCCGCACCGCGGACCGCTGCCAAGAGCTCAAAGACGCGGGCAAGGAGGAGATGTTCCGCGAGCGGACCGGGCTCGTGCTCGATCCGTACTTGGCCGGAACGAAGCTCGAATGGCTTCTCGAGCACGTCGACGGTGCGAGGGCTCGCGCGGAGAAGGGCGAGCTGGCCTTTGGTACGATCGACTCCTGGTTGGTCTATCGACTGTCTGGCGGGAAGGCGCACGTCACCGACGCGAGCAACGCCTCGCGGACCTTGCTGTATGACATCGGGAAGGGACACTGGGACGAAGAGCTCGCGGCCGAGCTGCACGTGCCGATGGCCTTGCTGCCGGAGGTCCGAAGCTGCTCCGAGGTGTATGCTCACACGTCCGGCGTCCCCGGGGTGCCTGATGGGGTCCCGATCGCCGGAATGGCGGGCGATCAGCAGGCCGCATTGTTTGGTCAGACCTGCTTCGGCGTCGGCGACGCCAAGTGCACGTATGGCACGGGCGCGTTTCTGCTCATGAACACCGGGACGGACCTGGTGCACTCCAAGAACGGGCTCCTCACGACGATCGCGTGGCGGCTGGGCGATGAGACGGTGTATGCCCTCGAAGGGAGCGCGTTCGTCGCCGGCGCCGCCGTCCAATGGCTGCGGGACGGGCTTGGGATCATCTCCTCGTCCGACGAAATCGAAGCCAAGGCCAGGGAGGTCGACGCCACCGGGGATGTCGTGTTCGTGCCGGCTTTGGCGGGGTTGGGGGCACCGTATTGGGACCCGCATGCCCGGGGCCTCATCTACGGGCTCACGAGGGATACGACGGCGGCGCACCTTGCGCGCGCAACCCTCGAAGGAATCGCGTTCCAAATCGTCGACCTGGTCGACGCGATGCAAGCGGACGCCGATCGCCCTATAAAGCGTTTGAGGGTCGACGGTGGTGCGGCCCGCAATGACTTACTCATGCAATTTGAAGCCGACATGCTCGGGGTGACGATCGATCGTCCCGAGAATGTCGAAACGACCGCGTTAGGAGCTGCTTACTTAGCTGGCATGGCCGTTGGTGTATTCGACGGTCTTAGTTCTATTGTAGATGCTTACCGTATCGAGCGTAGCTTTGAGCCTCAGGTCACCCAACCCGAACGAGACGGGCATTTGAGGCGATGGCGCGACGCGGTACGGCGGGCGCGAAGTGAAATGGGAATAAAATGAGCGAGAATGATGTCGGGCAAGACAACAAAGAAGAACTAGAGGTACCGGTAGCTTGGGAGGCACTCGAAGACGCATTTGAAAACAACGCACCTGAGGTGCACAGCTATTTGCACTTCGACACCGGCGAGGTGATTCGCATCGTCGATGGGGTTGCTGACCCTTCGATGCACACGCGCATCATCAGCGACAGCCGCTACCTCCGAATCGATCCGGTTTCCTCGCGCGAGCAGTATCGATGGATGGAGCGCTTCATCGCGACGGTCGAGGATGAAGAGCTCCGGCGACGGCTCAACGTCGCGATCGATGGAAAGGGCGCATTTCGGCGCTTCAAGGATGCGCTGGTGAATCATCCGGTCGATCGGGAGCGCTGGTTTGCGTTTCGGTCCGAGCGTTTGCGCTCCTGTATGGACTCCTGGTTGACCGCCCATGGGATCCACTCGGTAGAGCGACCCACGTGGCACGTTCCGACAGCCCAGGACGTCGGGGACGTCCAGGCCGAAACCGCGCAGCCGGCTGAGCCGGCTGAGCCGGACGAGCGGGTCAGCCGGGTGGCGGTGAGCGACACGCATCGGCAGAGGCTCCACGCGCTGGTCGAGCGTCTTTCGTCTCGAGACATGGAGCTGGCGGGAACCTTCCTCGAATTCCTCCGGGACCGGGGCCAGGCGTCGTCCTTTCCTGAGCGGGCCGTCTCCGAGTCACCCGGCGCCGAGGCGGCCGCGTCGGCCGAATCCGAGTAGGAACCCCCTCGCATCAGTTCAAAACTAGGCGGGGCCGCGCGGCTCAACCACAATATATAGTGGGGGTCACACACTGACCCGCGCTTCTGGTCGCGTAAGCCGTTGCAATATCGTATGTTCAGTGATAGCCACGTCCATCTACTCCTTTGGGGGGCAGCGTGAAGATCAAGAAGCTCCAAATCGTTGGCTTCAAATCCTTCGTCGACCAGACGACGGTCCATTTCGACCACGACATCACCTGCGTCGTGGGGCCGAACGGGTGCGGCAAATCCAACATCGTGGATGCCATCAAGTGGTGCATGGGTGAGCAGTCGGCCGCCCGCCTCCGCGGCAAGCACATGGAGGACGTCATCTTCAGCGGCGCCGAGGGGCGTGGGCCTCACGGTTTTGCGGACGTGACGCTGACGTTCGACAACACGGACGGTCTAGCCCCGCCCGAGTACAGCGACTACGCGGAGATTCAGGTCACCCGGCGTCTCGATCGCCAGGGCAACAGCGACTACTTCATCAATCGGACGCCGGTCCGGCTGCTCGACATCACCAACTTGTTCTTGGGTACCGGCGTCGGCAAGCGCGCGTACTCGATCATCGAGCAGGGGCGCATCGGGTTCATCGTCACATCCAAGCCGGAGGACCGTCGCTCGATGATCGAAGAGGCAGCCGGCATCAGCAAGTTCAAGCTGAGCAAGCGAGCCGCCGAACGCAAGATGGACCAAACGCGTCAGAATCTTCTGCGCGTTACCGACATCATCGGCGAGCTCGAGCGCAGTCTCGCGTCGCTCAAGCGGCAAGCGCAAAAGGCAGAACGCTACAAGCGCTACAAGAAAGAAATGCGCGACCTCGACTTGTGGGTTGCGTCGCACCGTTTCTTGGATCTGCGAGGACAGATCACCTCGTCCACTTTGCTGTTGTCGAAGGCCAGTGAAGACGTGCAAGCGAGCCGCCGCGCATTGGTCGCGAAAGAGGCGTCGGTCGAAGCAGAGCGCGTGTCGCTGCAACAGTTGGGCTCGGAGGTCGAGCGCGGGCAAGGGCGCGCTTATGAGCTCGACAACTTGGTTCGACAGCTCGAAGGTTTGATCCGCCAACAACAGGATCGACAAGCGGCGTTGATCGAGCGCAAAGAACTCGCGACGCGCGAGTTGCGCCAACTCGAAGAGCAGCGCGACGGGTTGGAGCAAGAGGCGTCGACGGTTCGCCTGTCTCTGAGCGAGCTCGAGGCCCTCGAAACGGAAGCTGAACAGCTCCTTGCGGAGGTCGAAGCAGAGCTCCAAATCCGCAAAAACACGGCAGAAGAGGCCGAAGCCGCGCTTCAAGGCGCGCGGGTGCAGCTGGCGGAAGGGCGCGCCCGAGCGGCAGGCGCCGAGGCGGTTCTCAACGGCTACGACGCGCGACGCCAAGACATTCGCTCACGTCTCGAGCGCTTGCGGGAAGAACTAGAGACGCTTGCCACGCGTGAAATCGAGTTCACGCAGCAACGCGGGGAGTTCGAGGCGCGGATGGTCGGGCTGCGCAGCGGAAAATCCGCGACTGCGGAGCGTCAAACCGAAATCGAAACGTCGCTGTCGACGGGCAAAGACGCGTTGCACCACGCGGACGCAGAGGTCGACGCGCTCCGCGAGAAGCTTGCGGTGACGAGCTCGAGGCTCCGTTCCCTCAACGAAATTCACGAACGCTTCGAAGGCGTGGGCGCCGGAGCGCAAGCGGTGATGACCGGGTACGCCAACACATCGGGTGACGCGGTTGGGTCCGGGCTGGTTGGGTTGGTTGCCGATCGCTTGGAGTGTGCAGCGGAGCACACACGGGCGTTGGGCGCTGCGCTCGGTGGCGCGCTCGAGTACTTGCTCGTCGACGACACGGATGCGGCGCTGCGCGCCGCGGACTACCTCGCTCGCGGCGAGAAGGGCCGCGCGACGTTCCTTCCTCGTTCGCCCGGCGGGGCCGCGCGGATCGTGCCGCCGTTCCCCACGGGGATGGGCATCGTTGGGCCGCTCCTGACCTTGATGCGCTACTCGCCCGCGGACAGCGCGTGGGTGCGCTACCTGTTGTACGACGTGTTGGTCGTCGACACGCTGCAGTCCGCTGCACGCCTGCACCGAGAGGGCTTCCAGGGGAAGCTGGTCACGCTGGACGGGCAGGCCTTGCTTCCCGATGGTGCCGTCGTTGGCGGCGCCAAGGATGAGTCGGCCGCGCATCTGCTTCGCTTGAAGCGCGAGATTCGGGAGCTCGAAGAAGCGTCGGCCTTGCAACGCTCGGAGCTCGAGCGGGCTACCGCGAATCAGGGCAGTATTCGGGCAAGCATCGCCGAGCGACAGGCCGCCATCGACTCGGCCAGGGTCCAGGCCCACGACGCAGAGCTGGCAATCCTCGGCGCTGAGCGGGATCTCCACCTCGTCGAGATGGAGGTCCAGCGAATCGCCGAGCGCCGCCAAGAGATCGCCAGCGCGGATGCCGAAGGTCGGGCGTCGTTGTCTCAGGTCGACGTCGACGAAAACGATACGAAGCGCCTGCTCGCGGACGCGGAGCGCGACGTGAGGAATGCCGAAGAGGCTGCACGCGTGGCCGAAAGCGTGCTCATCGAACGCCGTCGCGTCGTGGAGGAACAAGCTGCCAAGGCGACCGAGGTCAAGGTGGGCGCGACCCAATCCCACGAGCGTGCCGATCGCGAGCGCTCGATGCTGGGCCAACTCGATCGTTCGGTCACGGAGCTCAACGCGCGCGAGGAGCGACTGCGTGAGGACGTCGCCATCGCGGATCGCGATCAAGGCCAGGCGGCCGGACGAGTCCTCCTGCACCGCGGCCGCTTGAGCGAAACAGCCCACGAGGCCGCCGGGGCTCGCGCCGAGCTTTCGAATCAGCGGGCGCGCTACGACGAAGCTCAGACGCAAATCGGCGGATCGGAGGCTTCCCTGAAGCAGTTGCGGTCCACCATCGACGAGCAGTCCACGGAGCTCAACGAGCTGACGCTTCGCGAGCGTGAGTTGACGCTGTCACTCGCGCACCTCGAAGAGCAGGTTCTCGATAAGCATCGCGTCGAGCTGGCGTATGTCATTGGTGACCACCATGCGCGGCCGGTGCCCGATGACGAGGTCACTGCGCGCGCCGAAGAGCTACAGCGGTTGATCGACCGGATGGGCGAGATCAACCTCACCGCGATCGAGGAGTACGAAGAAAACGCCGAGCGCTACGAGTACCTCACGGCGCAACGGCGCGATCTGGACGATGCTCTCACCAAGCTCGAGAAGGCAATCCGTCAGATGAACCGTGAGAGCAGGGCGCTCTTCCGGGAGGCGTTCGCCGCGATCAACGAGCGCTTCAAGCGCATCTTCCCGATGCTCTTTCGCGGGGGTAAGGCAGAGCTACGGCTGACCGACCCGCAAGACATGCTGGAGACCGGCGTAGAGATCATCGCGCAGCCACCAGGCAAGCGCCTCGGTTCGCTCGAGCTGATGAGCGGCGGCGAGAAGGCCCTGACCGCGGTCGCGATGATCTTCGCGATCTTCCAGTACAAGCCGAGCCCCTTCTGTCTGCTCGACGAGGTCGACGCCCCACTCGACGAAGCGAACATCGGCCGCTTTGCCGAAACCATCCAGCAGATGACCGACCGCTCCCAGTTCATCATCATCACGCACTCCAAGCGAACCATGGAGTTCGCCGACGTCCTCTACGGCGTCACCATGGAACAGCCCGGCGTCTCCAAGCTCGTTTCCGTAGAGCTCCGAGGTGAAAAGCGCCCCCTCGCCGCCAGGGTTGAAGCGGCCGAATAGGGGACACTCTCCGGTCCCCAACCGACCGAAATCAGGGCACTCCTCAAGAGAAGATCGCAACGACCCGGGTGCGCACGAAAGAGTCAGATTCACCGGCGCCCAACGCGGGCCAAGGATTCTTGGACCTGGGGTCTGGGGTCGGCCTGGTGGTCGCCAACATGATTGGCGCGGGCGTCTTTCTGAGTGCTGGCTTCATGGCTCAGGAGCTCAGCGCGGGGTGGATCCTTGCCGCTTGGATCGTCGGTGCGCTGCTGGCGATGGCGGGCGCGCGCACGTACGCCGAGGCCGCTGTGCTGATTCCGCGGTCCGGTGGCGAGTACCGCTATCTATCCGAGCTGCTTCATCCCGCGATCGGCTATGTCGCGGGTTGGGCCTCGCTGCTCGTCGGGTTCTCGGCTCCCATGGCGATCAGCGCATTTGGGGCGGCGGCTTTCGCCTTCGCGGTGTTCGGCGCGGGTGACGCGCGCTTTGGAGCGGCTGCTCTGATCGCCGCCCTGACCGTGTTCCATACCATCGGGCTTCGGTCCTCGAAATGGACGCAGAACGGGCTCGTCATCGTCAAGGGTCTTCTCGTCCTCGCGTTCGTGGCGCTCGGTTTGTCCTTGGGTGACAACCAGTGGCCGCACTGGGTCCCAGCGAGAGAACCCGCGAGCCATGTGCTTCCGTTCGCCAGCAGTCTGTTCTTCGTGGCGTACGCGTTCTCGGGTTGGAACGCGGCGGCGTACGCAGCCGAGGAGTTTCGAGCACCGCGGCGGGATGTGCCGCGAGCGATGTTGATCGGCTGTGCGCTGGTCGGGATCGCCTACCTGTTCGTGAATTGGATCCTCGTCGCGAATCTGACCCCAGAGCGCGCGCGAATCGTCTTCGAGTACGAGGAGGCGAGGGTGACGCTCGGACACTTGGTGGCCCAGGACTTCCTGGGAGATGCGGGATCCAGCGCCATGTCGATCGGCATCGCTGCGATCATGGTGTCGAGCACCAGCGCCATGCTCCTCGTCGGGCCCCGTGTCTACGCCGAGATGGCTCGCGACGGATTCCTCCCGTCGTTCTTGCGCGGGAAACCAGGAGCGCCGCCCCGCGCCGCGGTGATTCTCCAGGGCGCGCTCGCGATTCTGTTGCTTTACGTGCACACGATCGGTGAGCTCCTCACCAACGTGGCCGGTGTTCTCGTCTTGTTTTCTGCGTTGGTCGCCGTCGGTCTTTTCCGTGTGAAGCGGCACAAACCGAAGCTCAGAGCCCCGCGGCCTCAGGCCTTGGTCGCAGCGGCCATCTACGCGAGCGCTTCCATTTGGATGCTCTACAACGCGTTCAAGAACGAAACCGGTCTCCTTCCTTGGATCGCCGTCGCCGCCGTGGCAGCGCTGGCCGGCTACTCCTTGACCCCCAAAAGAACAAGAGAACAAGAAGACTAGCTGACGATCGCGTCGAGCGCGGCGGCGTGGGATTCGGCCAGCTCCTCGACAGGGACTTCGCAAGCCCCGTCGATCGCAAGGGTCTGGCCGGAGACGGCCCCGATCTTCTCGAATGGCACGCCGTAGCGTTTGCAGATGTCGCCTGCGGCGCCGACGTTGGCAGCGGGGAGGCTCACGATGATGCGCGAGGGTTCTTCGCTGAAGAGCAGAGCGTGAGCCGGAGCGTCTTCACTCGATGGGAGGGTGACGCGCGCGCCGTGCCCGTGTGCAATGCATGCCTCGGCGAGGCACACGGCAAACCCGCCGTCGCTGATGTCGTGCGCGCTCTTCACCAACTTGCCGCGAGCAAGCTCGAGCATTGCATGCTGAAGGGCGGCCTCTGCTTCCAAATCGATGCCGACGGGCGCACCCGTGATCGAGCCGCTGTGCTGGACGAGCCATTCCGAGCCACCGAGCACGCCGCGAGATGGGCGTCCGAGGTGAGCGATGACGTCGCCTTCGCGGATGAATCCAAGCCCGAGCCGATGCTCCGGATCTTCGAGCTGACCGACGACTGCGACCGTTGGCGTTGGCAGGATCGCCTTGCCATCGGTCTCGTTGTAAAGGCTGACGTTGCCGGACACGACCGGAGCGCCTAGGGCAGTGCAAGCCGCGGCCAGGCCGTCGATCGCTTGCGCGAAGCGCCACATTTGTTCCGGCACTTCGGGGTTGCCGAAGTTGAGGCAGTCGGTGAGGCCGAGCGGTTTGGCACCGACACACACGATGTTGCGCGTGCATTCGGCGACGGCCATGGCAGCCCCGCCAAACGGGTCGAGCTCGACGTGCCGGCCGTTGCAGTCGGACGAAACCGCTAGGAACTTCTCTCGGGTTCCGGAATCGTCCTCACAGAAAACGCGAATCACCGCCGCATCGCCTTCGCCTGGACGAATCACCGTGCCATTTCGGACGATGTGGTCGTACTGCCGCCAGATCCAGGATCGACTTCCAATGTTGGGCGAGCCGATCAGGCGTACGAGCTCGGCGCCGAGGTCATCGGGTGCGTCGCCCGTCATTGTCACCAACGTGGCCCGCTCGGGGCGAGCCTCTTGGGGACGGTCATATTTGGGAGCTGCGTTCGTCAGGAGATCGACGGGGAGGTCCACGACGACGACCGGATCGGGTTTGCCGGTGCCATCGAACGGGTCGTGCCCGGGCGTGGCCTTGCAAACGAAGCGACCGGTGTCGGTCACGCGGCCGACGATCGATGCATCCAGGTCCCACTTGGCACAGAGGTCGAACACTTCCTGCTCACGCCCGTCTTTGGCGACCATCAGCATGCGCTCCTGCGACTCGCTCAGGAGCATCTCGTAGGGGCTGAGCGCTTTGGTTCGTCGTGGAATCGCATCCAGGTCGAGCTCGATGCCATTGCCTGCGCGATCCGCCATTTCGACTGACGAAGAGGTCAGGCCCGCAGCGCCCATGTCTTGCACACCCGACAGGCAGTCAGTTGCAAAAATCTCGAGGCAGGCTTCGAGGAGCAGCTTCTCCATGAATGGGTCGCCGACCTGCACTGTGGGAAGCTTACTGTCGGTCTCCTCGCCGAACTCCGCGCTGGCCATCGTGGCGCCATGAATCCCGTCGCGGCCGGTCTTTGCGCCGACGTAGATGATCGGATTGCCCACGCCTTCGGCGACTCCGAAGAAGAGCTCGTCGGTTTTGGCGACACCGACCGTGAATGCGTTGACCAAGATGTTCCCGTCGTAGCTCGGGTCGAACTGCACTTCGCCGCCCACCGTGGGGACACCGATACAGTTGCCGTACCCCCCGATTCCCGCGACCACGCCTTTGAGCAGGTGAGGGGTTTTGGGATGATCGGGCCGGCCGAAACGGAGCGAGTTCAGGGATGCCACCGGACGCGCACCCATCGTGAACACGTCCCGCAAGATGCCGCCCACACCAGTCGCAGCGCCCTGGTAAGGTTCGATGTAGGACGGGTGGTTGTGCGACTCCATCTTGAACACGGCGCAAAACCCATCGCCGATGTCCACGGCGCCGGCGTTTTCGCCGGGCCCCTGAACCACCTGTGGGCCGGTCGTGGGCAGCCGTGCGAGGTGGACGCGCGAAGACTTGTACGAGCAGTGCTCGGACCACATGACGCTGATGACGCCGAGCTCCGCATAGCTGGGAGCGCGGCCGAGGGTGCTCAGAACGCGATCCCATTCGTGCTCCGCCAGCCCGAACTCGCGGGCGATTTTGGCCGAGCTGTCGGGCTCTCCGGGAAAGTTCGCTGGTGTGCTCATTCGAACCCCAAGTGACGCCGAAGCGATTGGAACAGCGAGAGACCGTCGTCGTTGCCCAGGATGCCTTCGCTCGCCCGCTCGGGATGCGGCATCATGCCGAGCACGTTCTTTTCGCGGTTGTACACGCCCGCAATGTCCATCGACCGAGCCGTTCGGGTTGGCATCGCTGCCGTTTGGAGCGCCGCCGCTGTGCGTGCTGTAGCGGAAGGCGATTTGGCCGTTGCGCTCGAGCTCAGCAAGCCCCTCGTCGGTGGTGTGGTACCGGCCGTCGGCATGCGCAATCGGCAAGCGGAGCACGGTGCCTTTGCCCATGTCCGTGAAGGGGCCTTCGCTCTCGACGCGCAGATGGATGTCCCGGCACTCGAAGCGAAGGTGAGCGTTCCGCGTCAGAGCGCCGGGCAGAAGGCCCATCTCCGTCAGAATCTGGAAACCGTTGCAGATTCCGAGGACCGGCCCGCCTCGACTTGCGAATTCGCCGATCGCATTGTCGATTGGGCTGAAACCCGCGATCGCGCCGGCGCGCAGGTAGTCCCCGTAAGAGAAGCCCCCCGGAATCACGACGGCGTCTGCGTCGCCCAGGCTGGTTTCCTTGTGGAAGGCGTACCAGGCGTCTGCGCCCAGGACGTCGCGCACCGCGTGCAGGGCGTCCCAGTCGGCATTTGAGCCTGGAAATTGTACGACAGCGACTCTCATCGGGCGATTCCGTTGTCCTCGGCGCGCGGAGCATAGATCGGACCGGGCTTCAGGCAACGCGGAAGAGCCACTATCGAATCGGCTGGAAATAACGGTGGGCGAGGTCGCGTTCGAGACCGTCGACGGGGATGACGCGAAAGACGATCGTGCCCCGGCAGGTCGAGGCATCCACCGCTCCGTAGACCCGGCTATCTTGTACCGTGTAGGACCGGTAGTCGTTGAGCAGGTAGACCTGCCCCGAGGGGACCTCAGTCTCCTGGACCCGATGGCGGTCGTCTTCCCTCATGAAAATCAGGTGACTTCCTGTTCCGAAATACTCGGAGCCCCAGGTCAGCGAGGCCGTCAGCTCGTTGTCGGCATTGTAGAAGGAGGTTGCACCTTCCCTGTCGAATACCACCGGATTGCCATCGATGCGGAGCTCTTTGCCGAAGGAGTCGATCGACATGCCCTCGATGGCCGCCACCCGGCCAATCACCCAGCCATCTTCGGTGGGATGCTGGCACACGGCGATCGATCCGAGCTCGGGGGCAGCCCGCTTGTTGATCAGGACCCGCTCTCCCCGCAGCAGCGTGGGAGCCATCCCGTTGTGCCCGACCTCCGCCATGTCGAAGAGCAGCACCTTGAGCACCAGCGCGATGACGATGATGCCAGCGCCCACCCACGACAGGCATCCGAGCCCGCTACGAACCGCTCCCACAACGCTGGCTATTCGCCGTTTGCGAGGCTCTTGTCAAGCTCGTGCACGAATCCTTGCAAGGCTTCGCCCGGTTGACTCGCTCCGTAGATCGCTCGGCGGATCGCGATGCCGAAGGCGCCCGCAGCGAGCAATGCCTTCCAATCCTGGTTCCCGATCCCGCCAAGGGCGTATGTCGGAATCCCGACATGCGCGATCGCGCTCTGAAAGCCATGAACACCGATCGGTTGAGCCTTGCCCGGGACCGTGAACACGGGGCTCAGGAATGCGTACGTCGCGCCTGCTTGCTCAGCAGCCAAGAGGCCGGCCCGGTCGTGGCGTGAGACGCCGATCATTGCAAGCTCAGGCCATTGTTCGCGGATGTCGGTCGCGCGTAGGCCACGCTCGGGGAGGTGCACGCCGTCCGCGCCGACGATCTGGGCGACGTCAGCCCGTCGGTTGACCAGCAGCACACTGCCGGTGGCGCGGGTCACCGCCCGCAGCTCTCGACCCCATTGGAGCAGTTGGCGATCGGATGCGCGTTTTGCCCTGAGCTGCACTCCCACGAGGCCGGGCCGGGATTTTTCGAGTGCACGCCGTGCTGGGATCACCGGGCCGTCCGGGTGACTCGGGTCAGTGATGATCCAGATCCGCGGAAGCGCTGGGGTCATCGTCCTGGTGCTATGAGCGGCCGCTTTGCTCGGAGCCGATGACGCCCTCGAGGGGGCTCGACGCCGTTGCGTAGAGCTTGCGCTGAATCCGGCCTGCGAGGAATGCGTCGCGGCCGGCTTCGACTCCGGCCTTCATCGCGCGCGCCATTCGAACCGGATCCTTCGCGCCGGCGATCGCCGTGTTCATCAAGACGCCGTCGATGCCGAGCTCCATGGCGATGGCTGCATCGGAGGCGGTCCCGACGCCCGCATCGACGATGACGGGCACGTTGGCGTGCTTCACGATGATCTCGATGTTGAAGGGATTGCGGACGCCGAGCCCGCTGCCGATCGGCGCGGCGAGAGGCATGACCGCGGCGCAGCCCAGGTCTTCGAGGCGCCGTGCGGCGATGGGGTCGTCATTGAAGTAGGGAAGGACGGTGAAGCCCTCGTCGACGAGTGTCTTCGCGGCCTCGAGCGTTGCGGGAACGTCGGGGAAGAGGGTTTTCTCGTCGCCGATCACCTCGAGCTTGACGAGCGGCGTGTCGAGAAGCTCTCTACCCAGCCGCGCCGTGCGAAGCGCATCCTCCGCGGTGTAGCAGCCGGCGGTGTTTGGAAGGAGCGTGTAGTTGCCCTCCCGGAGAACCGTCATGATCGAATCGGCTCCTGTCGCCTTCAGATCCACGCGACGCACAGCGACGGTGACGACTTCGCAGCCCGAGGCCTGCAAAGCCCTCCTTGCGGTATCGAGGTCCGGGTATTTGCCCGTCCCCGTGAACAACCGAGAACGAAACTCGAACTCGCCAATCTTCAGGATATCTTCGGACACTCAACCGCCTCCTACGAAATGAACCACCTCGACGCGGTCGCCCTCGCGGAGCTCCGTGCTCTCGTGTTGGGCCCGAGGCACGACTTCTTCGTTACGTTCTACAGCGACCAATGTGTCTGCAAGGCCCAGCGAGGCCAGCAGCTGCTTCACGGTCGTGCTTGGCCCGACCTGCCGTTCTTCGCCGTTGACCACGAGTTGCATCGGCCGTGAGGGTAGGTCGGCCCCCATGGCGCTGCAAGCGGGTTCGAGGATGGGCGGGTTCACCCGCGGATGATAGGCTCGGCCGCGTGAAGAGAATCGTGCAGGGCGACAATTTGGAGGTCCTCCCGACACTGCCGCGCGAGCACGCGCGCCTGATTTACATCGACCCGCCGTTCAATACGGGACGCACCCAGTCCCGCCAGCGCATGCAAGTGCGGGCCGCGGTGGAAGGCGAGCGGCAGGGGTTCGGCGGGCGGCGCTATGACGTCGAGCAGATCGACAGCCCCACCTACGAAGACGAGTTCGATGCGTACATTCCTTTCCTCATGAGCCGCATCGAGGCGGCGCTTCCGTGCCTGACCGCGGATGGATCCCTGTTCGTGCATCTCGACTACCGTGAGGTGCACTACGTGAAAGTCGCGCTGGACCGGCTCCTTGGCAGGGACCGTTTCCTCAACGAGATCATTTGGGCGTACGACTTCGGAGGCCGGCCGAAGCGGAGGTGGCCTGCGAAGCACGACACCCTGCTTTGGTACGTTCTCGACCCCAAGCGCTACGTCTTTCAGTTTGAAGAGATGGATCGCATTCCGTACATGGCGCCAGGGCTCGTCGGGAAAGAGAAAGCGGCTCGCGGCAAGACTCCCACGGACGTCTGGTGGCACACGATCGTGCCGACGAACAGCAAAGAGAAGACCGGGTACCCGACGCAGAAACCGCTTGGCGTGCTCGAGCGCATCATCAAAGTGCATACCGAGCCTGGGGATACCGTCCTCGATTTCTTTGCGGGGAGCGGAACGACTGGCGAGGCCGCCGCGCGCCTTGGTCGGGGTTTCGTGCTCGTCGACGAAAGCCCGGACGCGATCGCGACGATGCGCGCGAGGCTCGCTGAATGGGAGCCGGAGCTCGTGACGCAAGTGAGAGAGCCTTCGGGCGATCAGCGGGGAACGAGCTCGACCTCGAACACATGAGGCCAAAGCTTGCCCGTCAGCAGGAAGGTCTTCGACTCTGGCTTGTAGGCGATGCCATTGAGGACGTCGGCGCGTCTTGCTTCGTCGCGTGATAGCAATTCGCTCGCGTCTATCGTCCCAGTGACGCGCCCGCTCTCGCGATCGATTCGGATGATCTCGTCGTGCCGCCAGATATTCGCGTAGATCTCCGAGCCCACGCACTCGAGCTCGTTGAGCTTCGGCACGGGGCGACCGTCCCTCAACACCGTAACCTCGCCCAGAAGCTCCATCGATCCGGGGTCACGAAACTCGAGCATGGATGAGCCATCGCTCATCACCAGCACGCTCCCGTCGTAGCAGAGGCCCCAACCTTCGCCGCGGTAGCTGAGTGTTTCGCGTGCTTCGAGCGTAGCCAGGTCCGATACGAAGGCGAGCCCGGAGCGCCACGTGAGCTGAACTAGGCGATCGCCGACCCGCTCCAAGCCTTCGCCAAAAAACTTTGGATCGAGCTCGCGTTGCGCCAGGACCTTACCGTCTTCGAGTCGGACCTTGCGCAGCGACGACTTCCCGTACTGGCCGGTGCTCTCGTACATCAGGCCGTCGTGCCAGATGAGCCCCTGGGTGAAGGCGTCGGTCGCGTGCGGGTACTTGCCAATGACACGCAGGCGAAGCTCTTCGATCGCTGGCGCCGTGACGGGGCGGGACGTCTCGCTGGGTGTGATGTCTACCGGAGCGACGGTTTCTTCCGCCGGGGCTTGGCAGCTCGGCGCGAGCGCGATGCCGACCGCGATGAGACCGCCGACGAGCATGCCGCCCCAGAGCACGCGGGTGGACCGCTGGTCGGCGCGCTTCACCGCCTCCGTGTGGCGTCGTTGAGCCCGTGCCATGCAGGCAGGAGCGTAACCCCCCTGTGCGGGGACGCCAACGCTTGACGCCGGCGTCGCCAACCGTTAGCCCCAAGCCGTGCAATCCGATTCCCCCACGCCCTTGAGGCCGCGCGTGCAGAGCGCGGACGCATCGTTGCGGCCGACCCGCGCCGAGGTCTTGCTCGATGCGATCGGACACAATCTGCAGGTGGTTCGGGGCGCGGCACGAGGGCGCAAGGTCCTCGCGGTGGTGAAGGCCGATGCGTATGGGCATGGCGTGGTGCCGGTCGCCCAACGACTGCAGTCCGAAGGGGTCGACGGCTTCGGTGTCGCACTTGCGGAGGAAGGGATCGAGCTTCGTGAGGCCGGCATCGACCGCGCCATCCTCGTCCTCAATGGCATCAGCGGGGGTGCTCATCGCGACATCATTGCGGCGGGGCTCACGCCGGTGCTCTACGAAATCTCAGAGGCGAGCGCGTTCGATGCGGTTTCCGGGGACCGCCCCGTCGACGTGCACCTCAAGGTGGACACGGGCATGGGGCGTCTCGGCGTGCCGCTCGCCGAGCTCAGCGAATTCCTTCGCGGCCTGCGGGAGTTCCCTTCGATTCGCATTGCGGGCCTGATGACTCACCTTTCGACCGCCGACGCGGACCCGGACTACGTGGCACTTCAGCTGGCGGGCTTCGCTCAGGCGCAGGGCCTCGTTCGCCGGTTTGGCCATGAGCCGGTCGTGTTGCACGTCGCCAACAGCGCGGCCTTGTTTCGGCACCCCGAGACCCATTTCGATTGGGTGCGCCCGGGGCTCGCGCTCTATGGATACCCAGGCTCCGATACGATCGATGCACCGCTTCGACCTGCGATGCGCTGGCGCACGGAGGTTCTTCGGGTGCGGACGCTCGCGCCGGGCGACTCCGCTGGGTACGGGCGTTCGTTTCGAGCCACGTCGGAGACGCGCTTGGCGACCATTCCGGTGGGGTACGGCGACGGCTTGCTGCGCTCGGCGTCGAACCGAGCCCATGTGTTGATCCGCGGTGTCCGCTGCCCGATCGTAGGAAACATCGCGATGGACCTCACCACCGTCGACGTTTCCGCTGTTCCCGACGTGGTCATTGGCGACGAAGCGCTGCTGCTCGGGGAGCAAAACGGCGCCGTTCTCGATGCGCGCGACCTTGCATCGGCGGCCGGAACCATTCCGTACGAGGTCTTGACCAACGTGTCCCGGCGAGTCCCTCGCGTCTATCTGAATGCCTGACGTTTCCCGACCGAACCATGTTATGAAGCCTCGTGACTGACGCTGCTCCCACCGCGTCCGCGACACCCGAAAAGAGCTCGAAGCTACGTGCTGCGGCGCGCGACGCGGGCGAGTGGCTCCTCAAGATGCTCCTGTCGCCCTTCGTCGAGATCAGCGGGCTGTTCAAGCTTCTTTGGGAGGCGCTCTTCTGGGGCATCCGCCCGCCGTACCGCGGCCGGCTCTTCATCGAGTCCATGGAGTTCATCGGCATCGGCTCGATCTTCCTCGTCTCGCTGACCGCAGTCTTCGTCGGCGGCGTTCTCGCTCTGCAGCTGGTCGATGGCTTTCGCGACTTCGGCGCCGAGAATCAAACCGGCGCCGTCATCGGCCTCGCCTTGGCGCGCGAAGTGGGGCCTGTATTCGCGGCGCTCATGGTCACGAGCCGAGCGGGCAGCGCGATGACGACCGAGCTCGGCTCCATGCGCGTCACCAATCAGATCGACGCGCTCGTCACGATGGCGGTCAATCCGGTGCAGTACTTGGTCGTGCCCAGGCTGGTGGCCGGGTTCGTCATGGTGCCGGTCCTGACGATGCTCTTCAACGTCGTCGGAGTGGCGGGTGCGTTCTTCGTAGCCGTGACCCTTCTCGGGCTCGACCCTGGGGTGTTCATGGACCGCCTGAAATGGCTGGTCGATTGGGACGATCTCTCGCAGGGCCTGATCAAGGCGATGGTGTTCGGCGTTGCGGTCACGCTCATCGCGTGCCGCCAGGGCTTCTACGCGAAAGGCGGCGCCGCTGGAGTAGGGCGCGCGACGAATCGCGCGGTCGTGCAGAGCGCCATCGCCATCCTCATGCTCGATTACCTCGTGACGAGCCTGGTCCTGGGGGAAGGGTTCTTCTGATGAAGGTCTTTCGAAGCAACTTGATGCGATTGACTCGGCCGCCGCTACCCGTGCAAGTGAAGGACGACCCGATCCATGTGCGGATTCGTGACGTGCACAAGAACTATGGAGACCATCACGTGCTCAAGGGCGTTTCCCTCGATGTCCATCGAAGGAAGACAAACCTGATCATCGGGCCGTCTGGGTCCGGCAAAACCGTGCTGATGCGCCAGCTGATCCGTCTCGAGAAGCCCGACTCCGGCGAGCTTCTGGTCAACGGCGTCGACTTCGCCAAGCTCGAAGGCCTCAACCTCGCGGCCATGCGCCGAACCTTCGGCATGGTGTTTCAGATGTCGGCACTGTTCGATTCCATGACGGTATTCGACAACGTTGCGTTCCCGGTTCGCGAGCACACCGATCTGTCGCGCAACGAAGTGCGTGACCGCGTGATGGACCGCTTGTCCGCGCTCGGCGTGGCCGCCGCCGCCCACAAACTTCCCGCCGAGCTCTCCGGAGGCATGCAGAAGCGCGTCGCCGTCGCCCGAGCGATGATCCTCGAGAGCGAAATCCTGATTTACGATGAGCCGACCACGGGCCTGGACCCAATCACCACGGAGATGGTCGACGACTTGATCACCGAGGCCGAAGAATTGTTCGGCGTCACCTCGATCGTGATCAGTCACGACATGGCCTCGGTAGTACGCATCGCCGACCACCTGAGCTTCCTCCACCTGGGCGAGATTACGGCCACGGGTACGCCACAGGAATTGCTGCACAGCGAGCATCCAGCGACTGCAGAGTTCATGCGAGCGTCGCGGATTAGACTCGACTAGCCGCGGTCCGTGACCGTGCCAGTGGTCGAAGAAAGGGGACAGTCCCCTTTTTCACAGGGTTAATTCGAACCACGTGACACGGCGCGCCCCTCGAGGACAGAGCGGGGCCATCGAGCTCAACGCGCTCGCGTACAGCACCGCCCGAAGCTCGACCCGGTGGTGCCAGCGGCGCTCACAGTCGCGCATGCTTTTCGTCGCGGCCTAACCAAACGCAGAACGTTCGCGCCATGTTTTGCCTAAGCCGTAGAATCAATGACGAATTCGTCATGGCACGCGAAATGCAACGCGTTTCACACATCACGACGACGGCACAACTGCCACTGCAGGGCTCACTGCC